>DQVN01000105.1 GCA_015661715.1 Sulfurivirga caldicuralii | reverse complement strand
ATCCTCGAGGCGGTAGAACAGCTCAATCAGTAAACCCCCTCACCCTTCCTTAACCAGGCGCCTGCGGGCGCCTTTTTTATATCCCACCCATACAAACAAAAAAGCCCAGCCAAAACGGCTGGGCGATCGTCTTATCCTCTATCTGCGAGGTTAGGTGTCAAAGTCCCGAGTACTGTGGGGGGCGCTACGCCTACTAGTCTTAACCCTCTATATGCGAGGTTAGGTGTCAAAGGTAGCTAATGACTTAGATACTGCTCTGGAAGCTATGTCTTAATCCTCTATATGCGAGGTTAGGTGTCAAAGGCGATATCCTTCCCGACGGTTCCGTTCGGGTTTAGTCTTAACCCTCTATATGCGAGGTTAGGTGTCAAAGACTGCTTGTGAAGTTTGAAGTCGAGCTTGATGGGTCTTAACCCTCTATATGCGAGGTTAGGTGTCAAAGGGCTGTGGATAACTCCAATTCCTCAGCACTTTCAATAGCTTAGGCGCATAACCTAAGTTATTTTCTAGACCCTGTTTTTCCAGTTGAGCCCCCTAAAAAACAGGGTGGCCCTATAAAAGGCTCCCAAATCATAGATAATCATCTATTTGTTAAAGAACCTTCGCTGAGGCAACAAAACCGGCGAAAACTGCCCGGTCTTGTCCGCATCAGCGTCCTGTCCATTATACCCATTTTGTCTGCGGGGTGAAAAAAATTATCCGGCGCAGGCGAGCTCGCTTTGGCCCCTATGGGCTTTGGTGATACTGTATCGCCCGCGCGCTTGAAAATGCTGGCTTTTGTCCTATAATACGCTGCACACCTCGCGGTGGGGTGGCTGAGCGGTTGAAAGCACCGGTCTTGAAAACCGGCGTGGGTTGATAGCCCACCGTGGGTTCGAATCCCACCCCCACCGCCATCTCTATGTGCTTATTTCTTTTCCCTATTCATTTTTTCTTTATTTCTTTACGGCTTTTCCCATATGGTTTTGCCAATTTCCCTAAAATCCAGGGCTATGAGTGGTTTGAGCAGGGCAAAAATCGGCCGGTGAAAAAATCAGGGGGACCCCCCTACGAACAGGTTATCTAGCAGTCGAGTATCGCCTAGCCGGGCCGCGGCCAGTAAGATACTCTGATCATGGGCTTTATCCACCGGCTGCAGGGTTTTATGGTCGGTGAGGGCGAAATAATCCACGCTATCGAATCCCTTGTCCAGCAACCGCTGCGTTGCCGCTTTACCCACTGCATCGGCGCGCTGCCCCGCCAGCAGGGCCTGTCTGGCCCATTGCAAGGTGGCATACAGTTGAGGGGCTACGGCCCGTTGATCAGGGGTCAAGTACTGATTGCGTGAGCTCATGGCCAACCCATCGGCTTCACGGACGATGGCGCCGCGCACAATACGCACCGGCATATTCAGCTCTTCCACCATGGCCTCGATCAGGCGCAGTTGCTGAAAATCCTTTTGGCCAAAGACCGCCACATCCGGCTCGACAATGTGAAACAGTTTGCTCACTACGGTCACCACGCCGTCAAAATGGCCGGGGCGCCGGGCCCCTTCCCAGTATTTGGCCAGATCGGGATGGGCTTGTACCCGGGTGCCCTGGGGCCATTGCGGATACATATCGGCCACTTGAGGATGAAATACTGCATCCACATCCAGCGCCTGGAGCTGGGCGATATCCGCCGAAAAGGTGCGTGGATAGCGTTCGTAGTCCTCGCCGGGGCCAAACTGCAGTGGGTTGACAAAGATGCTGACCACGACCCGATCCGCCTGAGCACGGGCGCGCTCCACCAAAGACAAATGCCCCGCATGCAGGTTGCCCATGGTGGGCACAAAGCCGATGCATTGGCCCGCCTGGCGCCATTGGCGCACCTGCTGACGCATCAGCTCCGGTGCAGCAATAATGTTCATGGCGGAAAAGCCCCGCTTTTAACTGCCTGCACATAGGCTTGCAGGGCACATTGAATGGTGTCACAGCCGGCAAGGAAGTTACGGCTGAAGCTGGGCGTGTGCCCGGGTGTCAGCCCCAGGATGTCGTACAGCACCAATACCTGACCATCCGTATCCGGCCCGCTGCCGATGCCGATCACCGGAATGGGCAGCATGCGGCTGATGGTCTGCGCTACGGTCTCTGGGACGCATTCCAGCACCAGCATGTCAATGCCGGCCTGGTAAAGCGCCTGGGCTTGCTCCACCAAGGCCTCCGCCGGGTCGGTGCTGCGATAGCCGACTTTGAGCACCCGCTGCGGCAACAGCCCCAGATGGCCACACACCGGTACGCCCAGTTGTGCCAGCCGGGTCACCAGGGGCAGCACCCGCTCGCCCCCTTCCAGCTTGACCATATTGGCCCCGGCCTGAATTAACCCCTGGGCGGCCGCCAATCCCTGCTCCACCGTGGCATCAGCCATAAACGGCATGTCCGCCACCACCCAACTACGCCCGCCGGCGCCGCGAACGACCATCTGCGTGTGATAGATCATCTGCTCTAAAGTCACCGGCAGGGTGGTGGAGTGACCCTGCACCACCATGCCCAGGGAGTCGCCCACCAGCAATACTTCCACGCCCGCCTGCGCGCACCAGTGGGCAAAGGCGGCATCATAGGCGGTGAGGACTGCGATTTTTTCCTGCTGTTGCTTAAACTGGGCAAGGGTTTTCAGTGTGATGGTCATAACGGCCTTTCATTTTCATATAGATAGGTTTCATCCAATGCTTGCAGCGCCTCGATCACCCGCCCTACACCTGGAATGGTCAGATGCGGGGCAATTTCCGCCAGGGGCTTGAGCACAAAATCCCGACGCGTCATCCACGGATGCGGCACCTGCAAATGGGGCAGGTCAATCACTGCCTCACCATAGAGCAGCAGATCCAGATCAATGACCCGCTCGCCCCAGTGGCGATATTTAATCTTACCTTGCAAAGTCTCAAGCCGCTGCAACTGTTGCAGCAACTGTTCTGCGGATAGGTGGGTTTCCACCAAAGCGCAGGCATTGACATAATCCGGCTGATCCGCGGGGCCCTGTGGTTTGGAGACATACAGGCTGGATGCCTTGATCAGCCGGGTTTGCGCTATGGCGCTGCCCAACGCATGAAGGGCCTTGCGCACCTGCTCGGCTGGATTGGATAGATTGCTGCCTAAGCCAATGGCGGCCAATACTGCTTCACTCACCGGCTTCGCTACCCTGGTCGATATCCGCTTCTGCTGAACGAGCCCGGCGCCGGTAGGGGTTGCGGTTACGACGACGGCGCTTGCGCCGCCGTTTCGGCTTGGCTACCTCCAGGGCAAACGCGACCCGATCCACCGGTGAAAGGGCCTGATAGGTTGTCCACCACTCAAACAGGGCACGCACCGGTTCGCCGGCTTCGGCTCTCAAACCCAACAGGTCGTAGGCGGCGCGGAAACGGGGGTGCTCCGCCAGGCGAGCGGCTCGATCGCCATAGCGGTTGTCCAGCCGCAGTTGCAGATGCCAGATATCCCGCACCTGCTGGGTAATCCGCTTGGGAATGGCGGTTGTGCGAATCTGCCTGCCGATCACATCATCCGCCGCTGCCGCCAGCGCCTGCGCCGGCTGCATGGCCTGGGACAGATAGTACTGCATCCGCTGCACCAGCGGCCCCCAAAGCATAAAGGCGAACAAAAAGGCGGGGTTCACGCCTTTGTCCTGCTGCAGGCGCTTCTGCGTGCTGTGCAATCCGGCCAGCACCATGCCCCGGGTCAGCGCATCCTCATCCAGTAGGGCGTCCACCTGAGGGAACAGATAGCGGAACAGATTATAGTGGCGCAATTTCTCAAACACCGTCACCGCCTGCCGGTTGTGAAAAAGCTTGAGCACCTCTTCAAACAGCCGTGCCGGGGCCACTTCCTGCAGTAGATGGCCCAAAGGCTGGATGGGCGCTTCCGTATTCGGCTCAATCTTAAAACCCAACTTGACGGCAAAGCGTACCGCGCGAATCAGGCGTACCGGGTCTTCTCGATAACGGGTTTCCGGCTCTCCGATCAGGCGCAATAGCCCCTGTTTCAGGTCTTCAAGGCCGCCCACATAATCGATCAGGGAAAAGTCGCGAATGTTGTAATACAGGGCATTGACGGTAAAATCGCGCCGCCATACATCCTCATCCATGGTGCCATACACATTATCGAATAGGATGCGCCCTCGCTCGTCCGTCTTGCGCTGACCGCCCTGGCTTTCACCGCGGAAGGTGGCCACCTCGACAAAATGATGGCGCCCGAAATAGACATGTACCAGCCGGAAACGGCGGCCAATAATGCGGCTTTTACGCCCAAACACCTGTTTAACCGCTTCCGGATGGGCATTGGTCACCACATCAAAATCCTTCGGCTCCAGCCCTAACAGCAGATCGCGCACACCGCCCCCCACCAGATAGGCCTCATACCCTGCGCGTTTGAGCGCATAGAGCACATCCAGGGCGCGCTTATCGATAAACTTGCGTGAGATATTGTGCCCACTGCGGGGAATGCGGACAGGTTCTTTAGCAGAAGGGTGCGGACGGTTGAAAAGCGATTTGACGGCATTGACCCATCGCAACATGAGCGATATCCTGACAAAAATTAGGCTGCTTATTCTATCAGAATGGTCAAGTATCCTCTGCTCTCGCATGCACTGGTGGCTGTTCAGTTTGGTGCCATGGGCGCACTCCTGCTGACCGGGCCGCTGTTTGCCACCCATCCAGCGGGTATCGCCGCGCAGGTTTCGGCCGTGTTTGTGGGCTTATGGGCATTGATCACCCTGCGCCGTTTCAATATCGTGCCGGATCCGCGTCAGGACTGCACCTTGGTGTGCCATGGCCCCTATCGCTGGATACGCCATCCCATGTATTTGTCCATTCTGCTCTTTTTCACTCCGCTGGTGGTAGAAACACCCACCTTGTGGCGCGGGATCCTGCTTGCCATATTGACAGTCGATCTGATTATCAAGCTGCTGTATGAAGAAACCCTGCTATGCCGTCAGCTTGAGGGCTATGCCGCCTACTGCACCCGCAGCCACAGGCTCATTCCCTTCATCTGGTAAAATCCGTGCCCTATTCATTCGGGGGATCACACTATGAGTAAACCGATTCTGCTAAGCGGCATTCAACCCTCAGGGGTTATGACCATCGGCAACTATATCGGCGCCATGAAAAACTGGGTGCGCCTGCAGGATGACTATCAATGCCTGTTCTCTCTGGTTGACCTGCATGCCATTACCGTGCCGCAGGATCCGCAGGCACTCCGCCAGCGGGCGCTGGATTTTGTCGCCCTGTATCTGGCCTGCGGCATCGATCCCGACAAATCCATCGTCTTCATCCAATCCCATGTGCCGCAGCATGCTGAGCTGGCCTGGGTGCTCAATTGTCATGCCTACATGGGCGAGTTGAGCCGCATGACCCAATTCAAGGACAAAGCCCAGAAACAGGGAGAAAACATCTGTGTTGGTCTGTTCGACTATCCGGTGCTGATGGCCGCCGATATCCTGCTCTATCAAACGGCGCTGGTGCCGGTGGGCGAGGATCAAAAACAGCATCTGGAGCTGACGCGCAACCTGGCTGAGCGCATCAACCGCAAGTATGACGCGGATATTTTCACCCTTCCACAGCCCTATATTCCACCTAAAACGGCGGGCGGGCGCATTATGAGCCTGCAAGAACCGACCAAAAAGATGTCCAAATCGGACGACAATCCCAACAACTACATCTCCCTGCTGGATGAACCCAAAAAGATCATCAAGAAGTTCAAAAAGGCGGTCACCGACTCCGGCGATGAAATCAAGTATGACCCGGAAAACAAACCCGGGATCGCCAACCTGCTGACCCTCTATGCCGTGTTCAGCGGTCAGACCATTGAAGCGGTGGAACGGCACTTTGAAGGCAAAATGTACGGCCATCTGAAGGTGGAATTGGGCGAGCTGGTGGCCGACACCCTGGCTCCCATCCAGGCAGAATTCCGCCGTATTCGAGAAGATGAAGCCGGCCTGCTGAGGTTGCTGCGAGACGGCGCCGCCAAAGCCCGCACCTTGGCCGAACCCACATTGGCCAAAGTGCACCAGGCAGTTGGTTTTATTCCTCGCTAAAATGACAGCATGCAACAAACGCGCCCCAAGGGTGGAAAAATGAAAGTTAAGCTAATGCATTTTGGTGCACAGACAATAACTCACCCAATTGCCAGTAGGACAAAAAGCTATTGCTGCAGTTCGTCTATATTCATGAAATGCGCTGCCCATCCGGTCGGGTAGAGGTTAGTGGATGGGTTAAAAATACGCCGGTGAATAGATGTCAAGTCATTGCTTGTCGTTCAATGAACCACCTCTGTAGTAGAATAAGCAAATGGAATTTGAGTGGGATGAAGAGAAGAGCCTGTGCTGCCTGCATGAGCGAGGATTTGACTTTCTCTATGCGGCTCAAGTTTTTTTGATCCTGAGCGGCTGATTGAGGAAGACACCCGGTATGCACACGGCGAACGCCGTTTCAGGGTTATAGGTTGTATTGGGCCACGACTCTTTATCGTCGTTTACACACCACGCAGTCAGGCTATCCGTATCATTTCAGCCAGAAAAGCCAATAAACGGGAGATCAGACGCTATGGGAAAGAATGTGCGCGTTCATATTCGACCAGGCCAACAGGTAGGACAGATTGATACCCAAAAGGTTGATGCGACAACGGAAGCGGATATTGCCCGCCACATTGCGGAAGACGAACGGGAAGCCATGCGGGATGCAGCCCGTTATGCCCGGCGGGTACGCAGAAAACTGGGATTAAGCCAGCGCGAGTTCGCCCACCGTATTCATGTATCCGTGGAGACCGTGCGCAACTGGGAGCAAGGAAAACGCGTACCCACCGGTGCGGCACAAGCGCTGTTGCGCGTACTCGATAAGGCCCCTGAAGCAGCCTTGATGGCACTGGAGACTTGAAACGGTGGACAAAGAAGCACCAATCAAGGTCTGTTCCGTCCCCCCTCCCTTTCCTGAGACATCCGCTCGATAACAGCACCGATTAGACGCTGTTATCAGCTTTACCCAACCTTGTACTTTTCCGCCTTTTACTTGCCCAACGAGACATGGTAATGGGGGTCTTCGGAAATATTGACCTCCACCAAATCCCGCGCATCCTGAAGGAGCTCGCGACATTCCGGGCTTAGATGGCGTAAGACCAGTTTCTTACCCAGTTTTTTATATTTTCGCGTCAGCCTGTCGATCACTTCCACACCGGTGTGGTCATACACCCGTGAATAGCGGAAATCGATAATCACATTGTCAGGGTCATCCTGCGGGTGAAACTGCTCGATAAAGTTCTGCGCAGAGGCAAAAAACAAGGGGCCAAAGGGTTGATACACTTTCACCTTGTGGCCGTCTATCTCCTCTTCCCGGGCTTCCACCACGACCCGTTGGGCATGCTGCCAGGCAAACACCAGGGCGGACACCACCACACCGGCCACCACCGCCACCGCCAGATCGAAAATCACCGTCAAGGCGGTTACCAGCAGGATCACAAAGGCGTCATACTTACTGATGCCGCGCAGAATATTCAAAGTTGACCAGTCGAAGGTGGCGATCACCACCACAAACATCAACCCCACCAGCGCCGCCACCGGCACCATTTCCATATAATCCGACAGCACCAGAATAATGGCCAACAGCCCCAAAGCGGCCGTGATACCTGAGAGCCGCCCCCGTCCACCGGCGCTGATATTGATCAGCGACTGACCGATCAGGGCGCAGCCGCCCATGGTGGAACAGGCACCCGCCAGCACATTGGCCGAACCCAGGGCCTTACACTCCCGGTTGGCCTGACCCCGCGTGCCGGTGAGATCATCAATCAGTGTCATGGTCAACAGGGATTCTGTCGTGCCGATAATGGTCAGAACCAGGGCATAGGGCAGTACGATCATCAAGCTGTCCCAGGTATAGGGAATGTCCGGAAGATGAAAGCCGTTGAGCTGCGGATCGTTGGGATCGCCCCAGATCAGGACCGATAAGCTGCCTTCCACATTGGCCTTGTCCCCTACGGTGACTGTATCCAGGCCAAAGAGGGACACCAGTACCGTCACCGCAATAATGGCCACCAGACCCGCCGGCAAGGATTTGAGCAAGCGCGGCAGCAGATAGATCATGGCCATGGTCAGCGCCACCAATGCCAACATGGTCCATAACTGTTCCCCTTGAAGCCACTGATCGCTACCGGGCACTTTGAACTGCTCAAGCTGGGCCAGGAAAATGACAATGGCCAGTCCATTGACAAACCCCAGTATCACCGGCTGGGGCACCATGCGGATAAACTTGCCCCACCCCATCAGGCCGATAATGATCTGGAAAATGCCCATTAAGATCACCGCCGCATAGAGGTATTCCACCCCGTGCTGCACCACAAGACCGGTCATCACCACCGCCAGCGAGCCCGCCGCAGCCGAGATCATCCCGGGCCGTCCGCCAAAGGCTGCGGTGATGAAGCCGACGATCACCGCCGCATAAAGCCCTACCAGCGGGTTGACTCCAGCCACAAAAGCGAAGGCCACCGCTTCGGGCACCAGGGCCATGGCCACGGTCAGCCCGGATAAAATATCCCGTCGGGTCTGGTGGGGATCAGCCATTGCACCGGTCATACCCAACCGATCCAGTAATGCCTGAAGTTTCTGTTCCTTCGCCTGCTTGTCCATGGTCAATTTCCGCTATTAAAGATGGTGAATTTACTGGGCCACGACCTTTCAAAAAGGGGCGAATTATATCAAAATGGCAAAAATGAAACGGAGATGACAGCCATGTGGATCCATTACATCGGAGAAATCATGATTGGGGTCACCATTGCTCTGGTGGCCGCGCACCTTGGTGTACACGCCTATTTCAAACACCGTAAACGCAAACGGAAGATGCAGGACGAGACACCATGAACATCCACTTGAGCTGGCAGCAGCCCAAAGTGGGGCGTTTTGCCCTGTTTTATCTAGGATTTCGCCCCTTTTTCTTTTTGGCATCCCTCTCTGCCGCCCTATTGGGAGTTATCTGGCTGTTATCCTTTAGTGGCGGGATGACGCTGAACACCGCCTGGCCCACGCCAGCCCTGTGGCATGGCCATGAGATGATTTTTGGCTTCGGTATGGCGGTCATCGCCGGCTTTCTGCTCACAGCCATTCGCAACTGGACGCAGATACAGACCCTGCATCGCTGGCCATTGGCCGTGCTGACAGGCTTGTGGCTAGGCGCGCGCATCGCCAATTTATTTGCCGAAGGCCGCATCCTGGCGGCGGTGTTGGATGCACTGTTTGGCATCATGCTGGCTGTTGCCATGAGCTGGCCCATTATCCAAACCCGGCAATGGGCGCAAATCGGGCTGATCAGCAAAGTATGGCTACTGGTGGTGGCCAATTTTTTCAGCTACTGGCTAGCCGATGATCCAGCGCAAGCCCGAACCGCTTTGCTGTTCGGCCTACTGCTGGTGGTCGCCATCCTGATCACCATGATCCACCGTGTCCTGCCCTTTTTCATTGAAAAAGCCGCGCAAATGAAACAGGGGCGGCATCTACAACTGCCGCGCGGCAAAAATTTGCAGAAATGGAATCTGGTATTGTTTCTCGCCTTTACGGTGGGATGGCTATTCTGGTCATCACATCCTGTCACAGCGTTTATTGCGTTGCTGCTGGCGCTGCTTAATGGATGGCTGCTGGCGCGCTGGGCCGATCGCGTGGTTTTCCATGAGCCGCTGTTGTGGAGCCTGTGGGCGGGGTATGCCTTTATTGTGCTCGGGTTTTTATTGATTGCCTTTTCAAGTGTGTTCCCGGCAACCAACTGGCTGGGGGTGCATGCTTTCGGTGCGGGGGCCATGGGGCTGACCACGTTAGGGATGATGATCCGCGTCACCCTGGGCCATACCGGGCGCAATGTATTCCAGCCTGGTCAACTGGCCAGCGCCATGCTGGCCCTGGTATTGATTGCCGGGATCGTTCGGGTATTGGGCCCCCTGCTGCTGCCTTACCAGTATACTTTGCTGGTGGCATTTTCCCTGGTATTGTGGATACTGGCCTTCGGCCTGTTCTGGCTGACTTATGCCCCCATGTGGCTGCGTCCGCGCATCGATGGGCATTACGGCTGAAGGGTTAAGCGGAACCCTGCTGATGTATTTGGCGGATCAGTTGCGTCAGTGCATCCAGCCGTTTTTCAATCTGCTGAAAACGCTGTTCAAAGGCGTGATCAACGCTCGCCTGGCGATCATTCTGCAGCTGCTCCATCTCCCGCACCAAGGCATCCATTTGCCCTTTGAGCGCCACCAATAGCTGATCCACCTGCCGTCCATGCTCCTGCTCCATTTGCGCCAGGCGCTCTATAATGTGCTGCAGATGTTCGGTGGCCCGCCTCTCCTGAGCAATCAAACGGGCGTTGTTTTCACGTACCTGCTGTAAGATTTCCTGTTCAATGCGGGCTTGCTCCTCACCCACCAGAAAGGCGGAAATATTGGCCGTCACCAGCGAAAATAGCACCACGCCAAAGGCGATCATGAATGCACCAAAAATCCGTCCCCCTTCCGTGGTCGGCACCACATCACCATAGCCCACGGTGGTAATGGTCACCAACGCCCACCACAGACCATCGCCAAAATCCTTTTCCTCCAAATGGGCAAAGGTCGCCCCGGCGAAGACCACCAGCAGCGCAGCCAACCCCAGGGTCTGACCAAAACGGTTGCGCCGTAGAATCTCCAGCGCGGTTTCAAAAAAATGCACGGTAAAACGCAGGATCAGCATCAACCGCAGGGATTGAAAAATCATCGCATACTGATCCCCCCACGGCAGCAAGGGAAAAGCCAGAAAGACTATCAGCGCATTCATCCAGTTGTTACGCACATAGCGCCAACGGTTGCGCACCAGCAACAGCGAGCCAAAAAACTCTACCGCAAAAATGGCCCAGATAAGGGTATCGATGAACCGGCCGCTGTCCTGCTGCTTGAAAAGCGCCATAAACAGTTGCAAAAACACCAGCGCCAGGGCTAACAATACCGCCGTCTCCATCAACTGGCCAAAGCGTCTGGCCTGTGGCGATTCATCCTCTGCTACCCCACCGATACCCAATATGGCGCGCATTCTCACTTTTTGCCGCCACCCTTGTGCATTCAATTTACCTTGCATCTATCGCATCCTGCCAAACAGAGCCAGATCCATCAACAAATGACGGGCCGGCGGCAATAGCCGCCCCAGGGTAAGCGTTCCCTGACGCAATGGCCGCTTCCAGGGAAGATCGTGAGCAAACAGCGCATCAAAGCCATCCATGGCGCGCTGTACCAGCAGATTATCCCCATAACGGCGGCGCTGGTAGCGACGCAGCACCGCCTCTGCGGCCCAGTCCATACCGGCCTGCCGGGCACAGTTGAGCACCTCGCGCAATGCCATCACATCCAAAAAGCCCAGATTAACCCCCTGCCCCGCCTGAGGATGAATGGTGTGGGCAGCATCGCCCACCAGGACAACATTGCCTTTGAAATAGCGCTGAGCATGGCGGCGCACCAAGGGAAAACCGGCCCGCTCGCCCACCCATTCAATTTCGCCCAGGCGATAGCCCGCTGCCTGTGCCACCGCTGCGGCAAACGCCTCATCACTCAGCGACAGGGCCCATTCCAGCTTGTCCATCGGCAGATACCAGGCCAAGGAGCTGATATGGTCCGCCATGGCCAAAAAAGCGACGGGGCCATCAGCCGTGTACCTTTGCCAACAGGCATTTTCATGGGATTGTTGTGTACGCAGGCAGCCCACAATGGCCGCCTGGCCATACTCATGCGTATCCAGCGGAATGGATGCCAGCGCGCGCACAGACGAACAGGCGCCGTCCGCCCCCACAAGCAACCGCGCCCGCACCATTGAGCCGTCTGACAGTCGCACCTGTTCGCCCTCGATGGCCTCCAACCCTCTCCCTGGCAAACAATGCACCTGAGGGTGCGTCTGGAGTGCCTGCCACAGAACCGCCTGAATCGCCCGATTGGGAATCACCCACCCCAAAGCGGTAACGCCAGCCTCCTCAGCGCGAAACACCACCTCTCCCGTGGTATCGTCCGACCACACATGCATGGCGGTAAAAGGCTGAACACCCCACGCCTGTAGCGGTTGCCATACATCCAGTTGCGCCAAAAAGGATTGGGAAGCCAGGGTTAATGCACTGACACGCGTCTCGCAGGGGGCCACATCGGCCAATGCGGGCGGCTGGCTCGGCTCCACCACCGCCACGACAAAACCGGACTGGGCCAATGCCAGCGCTGCGGCGGCACCCACCATCCCACCGCCGATGACCGCAATATCCACCTTCATCCTTGCAACCCCATGGAAAAGTGCGCCAAACGCCGCTTCAATCGCGGCATCACCTCCAGCGCCATCAGACCCAGACCGCGCAGATGACCGGCCAGCGGCTGGGGCAACTGAAACAGGCTCACCAGGCTATCGGTCATGCCCATCACCGCCTGATGATCCGCCTGGCGCTTCGCTTCAAAGGCCTCCAGCCAGTCTGGCTGATCCAGGGCTTGCGCGGTTTCCAATCCCGCCAGATAATCGGCGACATCCCGCAACCCCAGATTCAGCCCTTGCGCCGCCACCGGGTGCTGGGTATGGGAGGCATTGCCCAACAGGGCGACCCGACCGGTTGCCACACGAGGCACATATGCCTCTTTCAAAGGGTAGGCCAGCCGTGGGCTGGTGGCGCGAAAACCGCCGAAACGGGGCCCCATCTTCCGGGTAAACGCAGCCAGCCAGGAGGCATCATCCAAGGCCATCAACCGATCCAACTGCGTGGCGGGACACACATACACCGCCTTGTGCTGGTGCGTCCCGAAGGGCAACAGGGCCACAGGCCCTTCCGCGGTAAAACGCTCAAACGACCAACCCTTGTGCGGGTACCAGGTTTCCACCTGAGCCAAAATGGCATAGCTGTGGTAATCCTTCTCCTGCAACGGCCAACCCAACAGACTACGCACGGTGGATTGGGTGCCATCCGCCCCCACCAACAGCCGCCCTCTCAGGCGCTGTTCTCCCGTTTCCGTGTGGATGAGGGCGGCGACACCCTGATCGTCCTGCTCAAAGGCGCTCAAACGGGCAGGCTGGAACACCTGGATGCGGGATTCGGCCTGAACCAACTGTTGCAGCACCTGCCCCAAATCCCGGCCCAAGACACTGTAGCCCAGCGCAGGCACGCCCAACTGATCAGCATGCAATGTGACCACACCCAGATGGCCCTGTTGCGATACATTCACATGCTCGATGGCGGTGGTCTTAGGGGCCAGCACCGACCAAATGCCCAATGCGCTCAACAGCTGCTGAGAACCCAAATTCAGCGCCAGCATGCGCCCGTCGAAGCTGCCCTGCTCAGCTGCTGGCTCAAGCGGTGCGCTCCGCTCAATCAGCGCCACCTGCAAGCCAAGCCGCGCTGCCCCCAAGGCCAGTGTCAGCCCCACCGGCCCGCCACCGCAAATCATCAGATCCACTTTCATGCCATCGCCGCTTCAATCTCTGCCACTGTACGGGGCAGCCCTTCGGTCAGCACCTCATGCCCCGTCTCCGTCACCAACAGATCATCCTCGATGCGGATACCGATACCCCGCCACTGGGGCGCCACCTGCTGATCATCCGCAGCGATATACAGCCCCGGCTCCACAGTCAGCACCATGCCTGGCACCAGGGTCCGCCAGCGCCCGTCCACCCGATAACGCCCCACATCGTGGACATCCAACCCCAGCCAGTGGCCGGTCTTATGCATAAAAAACCGCTCATAGGCCTTTTGCTCAATCAGATTGGACACTTCACCGCGCAGCAGGCCCAATTCCACCAACCCCTCTGTCAGCGCCTGCACCGCCGCGCGATGATGGGCATCATACGGCTGCCCGGGCTTTATCTGAGCCTTAGCCGCCTGTTGTGCCTGCAATACCAGCTCATAGAGCGCCTTTTGTTGCGGGGTAAAACGGCCACGGGCAGGCAGCGTCGTGGTGATATCACCCGCATAGTAATCCTTTTCCGCCCCGGCATCGATCAGCACCAACCCGTGTGGATCGATGGACGCGCGGTTTTCCGTGTAATGGAGCACGCAGGCGTTGGCGCCGCTGGCGACAATGCTGTTGAAAGCGGTGCGCTCAGCGCCTGCCTGGAAAAAAGCGCACTCCAACGCCGTTTGCACCGCCCGCTCCGTGGGCGCACCAGCGGCCAATGCGGCCATGGCGGCCAGATGCCCCTGCACGGTGATAGCGGCGGCCTGACGCAACCGCGCCACCTCCCAATCCTGCTTGATCAACCTCAACTCATGGAGCACCCCATCCAGATCCTGCAGGCCTTGCGGCGCATCCACCCCGTCGCGGATATGCCGCTTCAGTCCTTGCCATACAGGAATCAGTACCGGCCACCAGTAATCCGCCTCGCTGAAGCTGACAAATACCTGATGCACCCCCTTGATCAGCTCAGGCAGTTTGGCCGCCCGCTCCTCACTGGAAAAGGCGCCGTCCACACCCAGCACTTCCGCTGCCGCATCCACCCCCAGTCGATACCCGGTCCAGATTTCCGCGTGCCGATCTTTAGGCCGCACAAAAATATGGCGGTTATATGTCCCCTCATCCCGCTTCACCAGCACCAAGGTCGCCTCCGGCTCCTCAAAGCCGCTCAGCCAGTAAAAATCACTATTGACGCGAAAGGGATAGTCCACATCGCGGTTGCGGTACTGTTCCCGGCCAGAAAAAACCAATACGGCGCTGTTTTCCGGCAACTGCGCCAGCAGACGGTTTTGATTGTGTAAAAACACAGCGTTCATTGGATCGTCTTATGGGTAGGTTCAGGAATGGTGTCGATCTCGGATACTTTAGATACCGGGTGGAGGTTTTCATAGACTGCAATGGCGCCAATGCGCAAAAACTCGATAATCTCCTCCAATTGCAGGGCCAGCTCATCATCTTCCACCCCCTGCAGCGCTTCCAGATCGATTCTGGACACTTCCATGACAGCTTCCAGATATTCTTTAACTTCATCGATCAGCGCGCTGCGGTCGGCATGCGTCATGCCAAAGCCATAGATAAAGCCATCGCACCACTGACGAACGGCCAATGCCCGCTCATACAAGCTATGGCTATCATCCGGTAGACACAACTGCAGATCGCACTGAGCACTGGTCAGCCCGGCCAAAGTTGCCTCATACAACCGGTACAGGTGGTTCAACACCGACTCCTGAACCTTGGACACCTCCAGCATCTTGAGCAGCCCGCCGATAAAATCCGATACCTTGAGCTGCTCGGCACCACACAACTGACCGGTCAGCATGCCATGCAAAAATGCCACCGACTCCAGCTCCGGCCACTGACGCACCACTTTTTCCAACTGCAAACAGAGCGCTTTCACTTTATTTTGCATCTTGATAAGATTGGCAGAATCTTATCACAGGGGCCACACCCATGATGAACCGCAATACCCTCAAAATCACCCTGCTAAACCACACCTTCGACATCCCCGTCGAACCGGATGACGAAGAGCGGCTGATCGAGGCCGCCACCCTGGTGGATAAACACCTCAGCGAGGCGCGCAGCCGCAGCAATGAGCTCAAAGCCCTCTCGGTCGCCCTGAACCTGGCCTATGATTATCTGCTGCTGCTGGAAAAATGCACCGACAACGCCAAACGCGTGGACAAAGCCATGGAAGAAGCCATGCAGCAACTGGCCATGCGCCAGGAAACCCCGGACAATGCCCAGAAAAAATCCGTATAATGAAACTCAGCGCAGGCCCGTCACCACCCGAGTGCCCCTGTGCCGATGACTTCAAATCTCGGGGTCAGACGCGCTGGTGGTGAGCCGCCCGCAACAGTCCGGGCAGCCTAAGCCAGTGGC
This sequence comes from Sulfurivirga caldicuralii, assembly GCA_015661715.1. Classification (GTDB taxonomy): domain Bacteria; phylum Pseudomonadota; class Gammaproteobacteria; order Thiomicrospirales; family Thiomicrospiraceae; genus Sulfurivirga; species Sulfurivirga caldicuralii_A. Next base: position 11,206 of record DQVN01000105.1, on the reverse strand, counting down.
TGAGACCGCCACCTGAACCTTTGGGTTCAGGGACCAAGGGTGTGGCGGGCCTGCCTATTTATTGATCAAGGCCTCCATGGATCTCAAAGCTCTGCGTTCCACGCTGCGCCAAAGACGCCGCAGCCTCTCCCCCCAACAGCAACAGCACCACGCGCGACAGGCGGTACGCCATGCCCTCAGAAGCCCGTGGTTCAGGCGCCATAAACGCGTTGGCCTATTTATCAGCAACGATGGAGAACTGGAGACCGCCCCGCTCATGCAGGCGCTCTGGCACCACGGCCACCGGCTGTTCTTGCCCGTGTTGGAACACAGTCTCAGTCATCCCATGGTGTTTGTCGAGGTGAAACCGGATACCCCGCTACGCCCTAACCGGTATGGGATTCCTGAACCCATCCAGAAAAAGTTTTTTCCCGCCTGCCTGCTGGATGTGGTCATCACCCCACTGGTGGCCTTCGATGCCAACGGTAGCCGCCTGGGCATGGGCGGCGGTTTTTATGACCGCACCTTTACCTGCAAACGCAACGGGCGGCACAAGCCGTTACTCATAGGCTGGGCCCATGCCTGTCAAGAAGTGGCTCACCTGCCCAGACAGCCTTGGGATGTGCCCCTGGATGGCGTGATCACAGAGGCTGGCGCTCGCGCTTATAAGGTAGGTTGCAGAAACAGCCGATAACCCGGATTGTCCTGTTCATTGACAAACGGATAACCCAGGCTCTCCAAATACATTTCAAAATCCTGGCGTTGCTCAGGCGGTACCTGCACCCCCACCAATACCCGGCCATAGGCCGCACCGTGGTTGCGGTAGTGGAACAGGCTGATATTCCACTCATCGCTCATATGGCTGAGAAACTGCAGCAGCGCGCCGGGGCGTTCCGGAAATTCAAACCGATACACCACCTCGTTTTCCACGCCCTGGGCATGGCCGCCCACCATATGGCGCAGGTGTAGCTTGGCCAGCTCATTGTCAGACATATCCACCACCGGATAATCATGGGTCTGAAGCCTGTCCATGATCTCCCGCTTTTCCACCTCCCCCTGCTCGGTGCGCACGCCGACGAAAACCACCGCCTGATGCGGATCAGCATAGCGGTAGTTGAACTCAGTGATCATGCGTCGCGGCCCCAGCAGCTCGCAGAAGCGCTTGAAGCTCCCCGGCCGCTCATCAATGGTGACAGCAAAAATCGCCTCCTTTTTCTCACCGATTTCCGTGCGCTCGGAAATATGCCGCAGCCGGTCAAAGTTCATATTGGCACCACTGACAATGGCCGCTAAGGTCTGGCCCTTGACCGGCCGGCTTTCAACCCACTTTTTCAGTCCCGCCACGGCCAAAGCCCCCGCTGGTTCGGCAATGGCCCGTGTATCTTCAAAAATATCCTTGATGGCGGCGCAGATTTCGTCCGTATTGACCGTCACCATCTCATCTACACACTGCTTAGCAATGCGAAACGGAATCTCACCCACCTGGGCCACCGCCACCCCGTCAGCGAACAGACCCACCTGATCCAACTGAACCCGTCGCCCCGCTTGCAACGCTTCGGTCAGGCAGGCCGCATCCTCCGGCTCCACTCCCACAATGCGCACCTGGGGGCGGACCTGCTTGAACACGGCAGCCACTCCGGCAATCAACCCGCCGCCGCCGACCGGAATAAACACCACATCCACGCCATCACCTTTCTGGCGCAACATCTCCAAGGCAATGGTGCCCTGCCCAGCGATGACATCCATGTCATCATAGGGATGAATAAAGGTATAGCCATTATCCTCCGCCATCTGACGCGCATGGGCAGCCGCCTCATCATAGGTATCCCCGGCCAACACCACATTGCCCCCCAAACGGCGCACGCCATTGACCTTGATAGGCGGTGTAGTGCGCGGCATCACAATCGTAGCCTGGATACCCATGCGATTAGCCGCCAGCGCCACCCCCTGGGCATGATTGCCGGCGGAGGCGGCGATCACTCCGGCTTCTTTCTGCGCCTGGGTCAGATTGACCAACTTATTGTAAGCGCCGCGCAACTTAAAACTGAATACCGGCTGCAAATCCTCCCGCTTGAGCCACACACTATTCTCCAACCGCTGGGACAACAGCGGCGCCTGCTCAAACGGTGTCTCTTCCGCCACATCATAGACAGGTACCGACAACACCCGACGCAAGATTTCCTGAGGCATAGCCTGCTCCTGAAGTTTTGCCGCCCATTTTACGCCACCGCACCTTTTGGCACGAGACTCAAACCTTTCTCCATACTCTGTTCAAGATTTCTTCAGAGTTTGTACAACGCCTGTTTCTACAATTTTGCCTATTCCACACTAAACAGCGGTTTTTTAGCATGCAAAAGACACTGATTTCTACAGTTATCGCGCTGCAACTTGCCCCCGCCTGGGCTGAGACCCTGGCACCGATTGTGGTCACAAAAAGCGCCCCATTATTGTCGACAAGCCTGCCCACTGCTCACCTGCTGACAAATAGCACCCTGGATACAGGTACCTTACTACGCCAGCTCAATGGCGTGGACGGCAGCCGAATGGGCGGCCACGGCATTGACCCAGTCATTCACGGTCAAAAGGATGGCCGTGTACGCATTGTGCTGGATGGTGCCGAAATCGCCTCCGGTTGCCCCAACCGCATGGATCCGGCCACTGTCTATGCCGATCTGGACACCTATGAGACAGTCAATCTGGCCCCAGGTATTATTACCCTCAGTGAGCCGGTGGAAAATGCCGCAGCCGGAACCCTCAGCCTGGTACGAAAACTACCCGCAAAACAGGGCATCCATGGCCTTGTCTCAGCAGTAAAGTCCAACCTCATCGACTATGGTGTTAGCACTGATTTAAGTGCTGTTGGAGAGCAGGGCGCTATTCGTCTCTTCGTTAACCGCACCAAAGCGCAGAATTATCAGGATGGCAATGGGGATACCGTCAAGGCCAGCTACAACCATAACAGTTATGGCCTCTTGGCAGGCTGGCGTCCTGATGCAAACAGCCTGTTGAGTGTCTCCGCCGAACGCAGCCGCACAGAAGATGCGCGCTATCCTGGCGCCAAGATGGATTCTCCCTATACTGAAGGGAATATCCTACGCTTCCGCTACAGCCGATCTCAGGTGTCCTCCTGGCTGGATACACTGGCAGCCAACCTGTATCGCAGCACAGTGGATCACCTGATGGATAACTACTCTTTCCGCCCAGCGGTGAAAAAAATACGCATCCCTACTGACACTTCCACCACTGGCGCCAGCCTGAAACTCACCTCAACGGTGGGTAAGACCCGTTGGCACTATGGCATTGACCACCGCAGGGAAAATAAATATGCCAAATCTCAAAGGGTTATAGGCACAAACACTTACGTCAAAAGCTATATGTGGCCGGATACTCGGATAACGCGCACCAGCCTGTTTGCAGAAGCCACACGCACCCTCGGTGCGCATAGGCTGACAGCTGGTCTGCGCTATGATCTGATGGATTATGACGCCCACAAGGTAGATACAGACCCAGACGGAACCGGCCCTGCACCTACCGCACGCCAGTTGTATAACACCACTTACAAAATAACAGCGGACACCCAGCAAAACGAAGGAAACGCCAGCTTACTGCTACGCTGGCAGCGTGCGCTGGGCTCATGGCACCTGGCGGTGAGCGCCAGCCAGACACCACGGATTCCGGATGCCACCGAACGCTATATGGCTAAATTTGCCAGGGATCCCCTCACCCAAACTGATCAGTCCTGGGTGGGCAATCCCAATCTGAAAACGGAATATCACAATCAAATCAATATTTCCCTGCAAGGCCATGCCCTCAAAGGCTATTGGCAAGCACACCTCTGGGCCGACTGGGTTAATGACTATATCCTCAAGGACTGGGCCCGTAACCAGCCACAAGCCGTCCACCCTGTTACAGCCGGATGGAACGACAAGCGTATTATTTATATCAATAAAAACGCTCGGTTGCGGGGAATCGATCTGAGCGCCAATTGGGCCTTAGGCTGGGCCACCGACCTAACCTTCAGTAGCACGTATGTGCAGGGCTATAACGATACGGACAATCGCAACCTGGCGGGCATCCCGCCGCTGAGTGGAGAAATAATGCTCACCCATCAACCTGCTGCAGTGCTGTATGGTGCCCGCATCAACTGGGCAATCGACAAGGATGCTGTGGACCCGCTGAACGCACCCGATGAAAACGGTAAAATCCCCGGCTGGGTCACATTAGATCTGTATGCCGACTGGCGCCTCAATGCCCACTGGCAGATTAGCGTTGGGGTCGACAATGCGTTCGACCATGCCTATGCCAACTACCTCAACCGCAGAACAGATCCGACCCAGGGCACCAGCTATCTGGTCAATGAGCCCGGGCGCAGTTTCTATGCTAAAGTGAGCGCCAAGTTCTAAAGGAAAGCCTTATGCGCAAACCGATTTTGGCCTTGTTGCTCCTATTGGCCGCCGCCATAGCGGCTGCAGTGATCGGTTGGATGCAATGGAATAAAAACCCACCCGCCTTGAGCGGGCCACCACTAGGGGGCGACTTCACCCTGACCGCCGCCCATGGACCGGTCACTCTACATGATTTTCGCGGCAAATGGGTGCTGCTCTATTTCGGCTACACCTTCTGCCCGGACATCTGCCCGACAAATCTGGGTAACCTGGCCGTGGCCTGGCGCCAACTCCCCCCGCAAGCACAAAAACAGGTACAAATCCTGTTTGTCTCTGTCGATCCCCAACGGGATACGCCACAACGCCTGCAGCAGTATGCAGACTATTTTGGCGCCAATATTATTGGCCTAACCGGCAGCAAAAAAGAGATTGATAGGATTGTACGAAATTACGGCGCCGTCTATCGCATGGTGCCGGTTAAAGACAGCGCCATGGGTTATCTGGTGGATCACTCCGCATTTACCTATCTGATCGACCCGCAGGGACGCCTCATCACCCAACTACCCCACGGCACCACCGTGGACCAATTCAAACAGGTCATCCAACAACACCTCAAGGAGGAATAACATGCTAAGAAAAGTTTTGACTGCCGCACTCATGGCCATGAGCGTTAATCTGCCCACCCTGGCAGCCGATGCAGACCAGATAGATGTGCTGAACCCCCATGTCCGCGCCGTACCACCCACTGCAGCAGCCAGTGCTGCCTTCATGGTACTGAACAATCGCGGCGATGCCACCGCCTTGATCGGCGCCCAAGCGGATGTAGCCGCAGTGACAGAACTGCACACCCATATCCATGACCAGGGCATCATGCGCATGCGTCCGGTCAAACGCATCCCCATCCCCGCTCACGGTAAAGTGGAATTAAAACCCGGCGGCTATCACATCATGCTAATCAAACTAAAAAAACCCCTCAATCCTGGCGATCAGGTGCATCTCACCCTCACCTTCCAAGATGGCAGCACAAAACAGCTCAGCATACCGGTAAAAATGATTCATACCGGCATGAAACACCATCCCATGGGGCAACCCATGGCCCATTAAAGGGGTCCCCCGAATTTTTCAGCCCGCATTTTTTCGGCGTGAATAAGCTTGAAAATTCCCATTAAATGGCTTATTAACACCGAATTGAGGTGTTTTAACCCTCTTTCTGTCCATATAGGCGCCAATAGGTGCCTTGCTGGCGCAGTAGTGCTGTATGATCCCCCTGCTCTACCACCTGGCCATCTTCAAATACGATAATGCGCTCAGCTTGCAATACAGAGGTGAGGCGGTGTGCCACGATCAGTGCGGTACGCTGGACCAACCAGGGCCGTAGGGCGTCATAGAGATGGCGTTCTGTCTCCCCGTCCAGTGCTGAGGTGGCTTCATCCATAATCACCACCTGTGGATCTTGCAGGATCATACGCGCAATCGCCAGACGCTGGCGTTGGCCGCCGGAGAGTTTGATGCCATTGCGCCCCACCACGGTATCCAGTCCCTGGGGCTGGGCGCGCACGAACGCATCGGCCTGGGCCATCTCCAGCGCCTGCCATAATTTGGCTTCTTCCATGGCTTCACCCAAGGTGAGATTGAAACGGATGGTGTCGTTAAACAGCATGGGCTGCTGCAGCACGACGGCCACATGGGTGCGCAGTGCCCGACGATCAATGCGTTCGATGGGGGTGTCGTTGTAGCAGATACACCCCTGTTGGGGTGTATAAAAGCCCAATAGCAGATTGACCAGGGTGGTTTTGCCACCGCCGGAGCCGCCCACAAAGGCGACCTTTTCTCCGGGGGCCACATCGAAGGTCACCTGACGCAGTACCGGGGTGTCCTGATCGGGGTAGGTGAAGGTGAGATCGCGCACACGAATGCCTACCGGTGGCCGGACAAAGGGGTTTTCATGGCCCTGTGGCTCCGGCTCTTGCGCCAACGCCAGCACTTGATTAATGCGCGCCAACGCGCCACTGGCTGCGGCATAGCTGTATTGAATGGAGAGGATCTCCTGCACCGGCCCCATCATAAACCATAGGTAGCCGAAGATTGCCAGCATCTCGCCGATGGTCAGGTCGGACCACAACACCATCAGCATGCCCGCCATGCGGAAAATATCAAAGCCGATGAGAAAGATCATAAAGGAGAGGCGGCTGGCGGCGTCCGATTTCCACACAAAGCGCCCTGCTTCATCTCGCACCTGGCGTGCCAGCAGGTTCAGCCGGGTGAAAAAGTGCGTCTCTTTTCCAGCGGCGCGTACCTGCTGCAGCGCATCCAGCGTTTCGGTCACCGCCTGTTGAAAAGCGGCCAGGGCGGTGTTTTCCCTTTTTTTCAGCTCCCGCACCCGCCGCCCCAACACCAGGGTAAAGTAGATGACCACGGGATTGAGCAGCAGAATAAACAGGGCCAGTTGCCAGTTGAGCCAGAGCAGCACGGCAGAGACGCCCACCAGGGAGAGCACCGCCACGATCAGCTTGCTGATGGTGGTGCCAATGAAGTCATCGATGGTGTTGACATCATTGACCAGGGTGGCGCTCACCGACCCGGACCCTAACCGGGCATAAGCGCTCATGGAAACCCGACGCAGTCGTGCCAGCAAATCCTGGCGGATCTGCCAGGTGACATGCTTGCCGATGAGGGTGAAATTACGACTCTGCCAGATGCCCAATCCCAATCCAAGCAGACGCAGGGCAATGGTGACCAGCGTGATAAAGCCAATATAGAGCACCGGCCCATGCCAACTGTGGGGAAAAATCCCGTTCATCCACGCTACCAGCGGTCCTGGATGGTGCAACAGCACCTCATCCACCAGCAGCGGAATCAACAGGGGCACCGGCACGGTTGCCGCCGCTGCGGCAATCGCGATCAAATGGGCCAGGATGAGCGCCCGCTTATGGGCGCGCACCAAAACCCAAATGCGCTGCCAGGTGTAAGGCTGCATCAGTCGCTCAGTCCAAACAGGCGGTTGAAGTTCTGCCAGGTCTGTTCGGCGATTGCTTCCGGCGTTTCACCGCGCAACTGCGCCAGCTTTTCCACCACATAGCGGGTGTAACCGGGCTGATTGACCTTGCCCCGATAGGGTACGGGCGCCAGATAGGGACTGTCGGTCTCCACCAGCAGGCGATCCGCCGGGATGGCTTTGGCCACCTCTTGCAGGGCCTTGGCGCTGTTGAAGGTGAGGATACCGGAAAAGGAGATGTAAAAGCCCATGTCCATGGCCCGCTGAGCGCTGGCCAGGTCATCCACAAAGCAGTGCATAATCCCACCTACCGTTTCAGCGCCCTCCTCTTCCAGAATATCCAACAGATCCGGGGTGGATTCCCGGGTATGAATAATCACCGGCAGATTCACCGCCTTGGCCAGTTGAATCTGCCGACGGAAGCGCTCAACCATCCAGGTCAAATCCTCCTTGTCCGGCTTGTGGTGAAAGTAGTCCAGACCAATCTCGCCCACGGCAATCACCTTGGGATGCTGCGCCAGCTCACACAAGCGTGTCTCATCCAAGACCACCGCCGCATCCGTGGTGGGATGTATGCCCACTGTGGCATAGACATTGTCAAAACGCTCAGCCAGCTCGATCACCTCATCCCAACGATCCGGGCTGATGGCGACACACAGCATACGGGTTACATCCAGCTCGGCGGCCTGCTGGATAATCTCTTCCACACGACCCACCTGGTGCGGAATCCTGTTCAGATGACAGTGGCTATCGGTAATACGCATGATGATTCCTCAATCTTGTTTGCCATAAACAAATTCAACCAGCACCTGCTCCAGCATCAACTGTTTGTTGGCGCTGCCGGCCAAGGCGGCCAGGGCTTCCACGATCACCTGCTGCAGGCGATGCCAGCGCAACTGCGGCGATTGACGCAACTGTTGAGCGCTCCAAGCCAGCAGAAGACGCAAGGGTTCGGTGACATCCATCCACCCTGCCCAATCAGAGGCCACTTGCACCAGGTCCTGCCGCCCCTGAGCTAGGGCGTTCATCTGTTGGCGCCAGTGCTCATAGCGCTGCCATCCCCCCTGATTCAACCAGGCCACCACCGCCAGGGGCGCGCCAAACTGCAGCATCAGCGCCCGCTGCAACTGATCAGCGCCATAGTCCGGCAACTGTTCCTGCAGCCATGCCAAAGCCGCCGCCTGGCTCGGCCGTGGGGCATGGAGATGCTGACAGCGACTGCGAATGGTGGGCAATACCTGCCCCACATGGGCGCCTTGCAGGATGAAAGTGGTGCGCGGCGGCGGCTCCTCCAGGGTTTTAAGCAAAGCATTGGCGGAAGCCTCATTCAGCGCTTCCACCGGATGCAGCCACACCACCTTGTGCCCATCGGCGGCATGGGCGGTCTCCACCACCCACTCGTTCAGGGTGCGAATGGCCTCCACGGGAATGTCCCGCTTGCCCTCAGGCACGGTTTGTTGGTAAAAATCCGCATGGGTACCTGCCGCAAACTGATGGCAGGCGGCACACTGACCACAACCGCCCGCCGGACACAGCAGGCTACGCGCCATAGCCTGCGCCAGCTCATCCACTCCCATACCCTGCTCACCCATCAACAGGTAAGCATGGGACGGTTGCCGGCGATAGGCCTGCCACTGCTGCCAAAAACCCTGTTGCCACGGCAAAGGCGCACCGCTCATATCAGCCGCTCCAATACCCGCTCGATCTGGCGCTGCACCTCAGGCAAGGGTTGGGCTGCGTCAATCACGGCATAACGCGCCGGCGCCAACGCGGCCCGATCCAAATAGGCCTGACGCACACGGGCAAAGAAAGAGAGATCTTCCAGCTCAAAGCGATCCTTGCCCTCGCCCCGGGCCGCCACCCGCGCCATTCCCACTTCTGGCGGTAGATCAAAAATAAAGGTCATATGCGCGTGAAAGCCCTGCAGAGTCCATTCCGCCAGGGCGTCCAGACGCGCAAAGGGCATCCCACGGGCCACGCCCTGATAGGCATAACTGGCATCCACAAAACGGTCGCAAATCACCCACTGGCCTTGTGCCAGGGCCGGCTTGATCTTTTCTCTCACATGCTGCGCCCGGGCGGCGAACATGAGCAGGGCTTCAGTATCCACGCACATAGTGCGGTTATGGGGATTGAGCAGTATTGTGCGGATCTGCTCACCAATGGGTGTACCGCCAGGCTCCCGCGTCGTCAGCACATCAAAGCCGCGATGCGACAGCCAACGCTGGATAAACGCCAGGTTGGTGCTTTTGCCCGCCCCTTCCACGCCTTCCAGTACGATGAACTTACCCTGCATCCTATTGCCCCTTCTGATAACGGCGCACGGCGCGATTATGCTCCGCCAAGGTGGCGGAAAAATGATGACTGCCATCTCCCTTGGCAACGAAATACAATGCGCGGGTGGCGGCTGGATGCAGTACCGCATCAATGCTCTGGCGGCTGGCCAACGCGATGGGCGTAGGCGGAAGCCGCTTTATACGATAGGTGTTGTACGGTGTATATTGCCGCAGATGCGCCCGGGTGAGGTTACCGTCAAAAGCCTCACCCAATCCGTAAATGGTGGTTGGGTCGGACTGCAGGCGCATGCCTTTGCGCAGCCGGTTGATAAACACACCGGCAATCAACGCCCGCTCCTCGGCACGCCCCGTCTCCTTTTCCACAATGGAGGCCAGAATCAGTGCCTCATAGGGCGTTTTCAGAGGGAGCTCTGGCGCGCGTTTCGGCCAGGCCTGTTGCAGATAGTCCCACAGGGCGCGGTGGGCCATACGCAGCAGTTGCGCATCCGTGGTGTTGGCCGGAAAAAAATAGGTCTCCGGCAACAGTTGCCCTTCCAACGCCTTCACCTGCAGCCGACGCCGCGCTTCGACCTTATCCGCCAAAGTAACCTTGATCTTAGGATGGTTACGGATTTTTTGCCAGGCTTCATCGAAGGTGGTGCCGGGAATCAGCGTTATCGCATACTGCACCCGCGGGCCGCTGACCAATGCCTGAGCCAGTTGCGCCATATTCCAATGGGCATTTAAGCGCACCTCTCCAGCCTGAATACGCCGATCCAGTCCCGCCCACCACAGGTAGACCTTGAACAACCAGGGTGCTTTCAGCCCATGGGCCTCCAGGCGCTGCAGCGTCTCCGCGACCGAAGGAGCAACAGCCAGCACCTGCTGATCCGCCCGGGGCAGCAGGGGGTGATCAAACATCCCCTTGATCACCGCCAGCACCACAGCCACACCGAGCAACAGCCCAGCGCCTATGGCCAAGGTCCATTTCATTCGCCGCACCATTGCGCTTCCCGTTGCCACTGTGCTAACGCTTCCGTCAAAGGCGCCCAACCGTCGATATCAAAGTATTTTTCTATCGAGGTGCGCAAACGGGCCACCGGCTGCAACCCCCGCACCGCATTCAGCAACGCCACCCCCTCCATCTGTAGCAAACGACCCATGGGCAGATGCGTGGTGTGCCACTGCCATCCTAGAGACTGGGCGGCATGACGCAGCGCCTGTACCGTGGTGCTTTCCACACCGACTGTATCCAAAACGGGAGAATAGAGGATTTTTCCCAGCCGCCCCACCAACGCACTGCTGATTCCGCTGATCAAATGATGCCGAGCATCCTGCATCAGTGCTTCATCGCAACCATCAGGCAACTGCTGCGCCGCCAATACCTGCGGCAGGCGATTCAGATGCTTGATGCCCACCAATTGCACCGGCTGCGCCCACACCACCTGACTGATGGTCACGGTCAGCGGTGCTATCGATGCTGGCAGACCCGGGGTAAACTGAACAATGCAACAGGGTACCTCCGCTTGCGGGGGGCGATAGCCGCGCGCGCCTTGCCCCCGGGTCACCGT
>DQVN01000060.1 GCA_015661715.1 Sulfurivirga caldicuralii | reverse complement strand
TGCCAAATACCCGTTCAAAGCGGCGCACACCCTGCTCTTCCACTTCTTTTTCCAGTTTGCGTTCACCGGAAATCTCTAGAAGGCCATTTTCCACATTCACCTCAATATCGCTTGCCTTCACCCCGGGTACATCGGCATGGATAATATACGCTTCCGGCGTCTCCTCAATATCCACTGCCGGTACCCACTGCGCCTGTTTAAGCTCCGCTTCCGGCTGCGCCACTTGCCCCACAAACTGTTCCAATTCACGATTGAGCTGATTCAACAGACTCCAAGGTTGTATCATCCGTGTCATCTCACACCTCCTTGCTTTGATTTCTGTCCTGTTAATGGGGGCAGTTGTCCAGCATTCAAGAGGTCAGATTTTCCAGACGCAACCGGGCACGCTCATCAAACAGGCGTCTTTGCCCTAAGCGGATAGCGATCACCGAGCCGAAAATGGTGGACACTGCGATCAACAACATCACCATAATCTGGTACTTGACCGCTTCCACAGGATCGGCACCAGCCAGAATCTGGCCGGTCATCATCCCGGGAAGGGAGACCACCCCAGCGGCTGCCAACATATTGATAATCGGCGTCAACGCCGTATGCAGCGCCTGCTGACGGATAAAACGCATCGCCTCTGCAGGCGGCATCCCTAAGGCTAATTGCGTCTCCACAGCGGCACGCTGCTGCCGCGCCATCCGTGTCAGTTGATCCAAAGCCAGCCCCACAGCCGTCATGCTATTCCCCAGCACCATACCCAATAACGGGATGGCATATTGCGGCTGATACCAGGGTACCGGCTCGATCACCAGCGCCAAGGTCAAGGTGACCAATACCAGCGCGGTCAGCGACAGGGCAATCAAACCGATCAGTACACTGCCCAACCGCCGGAAGGGATGCTGCTGCCGCTTATGCACCTCATATCCGGCAAACAGCAGCATGATCAACCAAACAACGCCCACCCACAACAAAGTGCCCTGGGCAAAGACCCAACTGAGCCAGATACCGACCAGACCCAGTTGCAGCACCATGCGCACGGCGTTGATCAACAGGGTGCGCGTGCTGGCAAACCCCTCCAACAGCAACAGGCCGGATGCCAGCAACAACCAAACCGTCAAAAACAGTAAATCCGCAACTGAGAGTACAATCATATCCATGTCAACCTTCCGTCCGTTGCATTCTACCGACCTGTGTGCACGGGTGAAACAGACCCTCACCCGCCGCGCCCCACGACTGGCGCCTTTACTATGGCCTCTGGCCCGCCGTCTGCTGCATCTGGAAGACATAGATGCCTTTATGGCACGCCACAGCCACCTGGATGCGGCAAACTTTACCGCGGCGGTGCTGGATTATTTCAACACCACTTACAACGCACCGGCCTGTCCCGTCTCCGATGAGGGGCCAGTGGTCATTTTCGCCAACCATCCCTTAGGGGCATTGGATGCCCTGGCGCTGCTGCATTGGGTGCAGCAACAGCGGCCAGATACGCGAATTGTGGCCAACCACTGGCTTAAAGCTTTTACCCCCCTGGTGCCCGCGCTGATCGCAGTGGACAATTTCACCACCCGCGCCGGCGGCCATAAACGCTGTTGGCAGCAGATGAACGCCCACCTGCAACAAGGCGGCGTGTTACTCATCTTCCCCGCTGGCGAAGTGTCACGGCTCAGCCTACAGGGTGTCCGCGACCGACGCTGGCACAGCAGCTTTGTGCGCCTTGCCAGAAGCCATCACGCGCCGCTGCTACCGGTGCGGATTCACGCCCGCAACAGCCCGCTGTTCTACGCCGCCAGTTTGGTGGATGATGCCTTGGGCACGCTGCTGCTGCCCCATCAGATGTATGCCCGACGGGGGCAGTCTATTCGTCTGCAGCCAGGGAAAATGATTGCACCCCAGACACTCCCCGGCGACAATGCCTGCCTATGGACAGCGCACCTTTATCAGCAGCTCTATCGGCTGCCGTAGCCCGAACCGAACGGCTGGGCCACCGCCGTGGCGTGGAAGTGCGCCTGCTGACCGAGCCCGACGATCTGCTGCTGCAGGCACTGGGACGGTGCCGGGAAGAGGCCTTTGCTGCCGTGGGCGAAGGCACAGGCAGACAGGTAGATCTGGATCCTTTCGACCGTCACTATCACCATCTGTTTCTGTGGCAACCGCATGCGCAACGGATTATCGGCGCCTATCGGCTAGCGGCCTGCGGCCCTATCCTGCAGCACCAGGGCCCCTCAGGGCTCTACAGCGCCAGCTTGTTCCATCTGAATGGAGCCTTGCAGCAGCAACTGGCCCAGGCGGTAGAGTTGGGGCGCAGCTTTGTGCATCCTGACTTTTGGGGGCAAGGCTGGCTGGCGCTGTTGTGGGCCGGCATAGGGGCCTGGTTGCAACGCCACCCTCATATTCATCTGCTGTTCGGCCCGGTCAGCATCAGCCGCCATTACCCCGAACCAGCCCGAGCGCTGCTGGTGCACTTCTATCGCCACCACTTCCCCCCTCAAGCCGGTCTTGCGGCGACGCCCAAACACCCCTTTACTCCCCCTGCACTGCCTACCCACTGGCACAAACAGCTCCAACAGCCCTATCGCCTCGCTTTGCTGGAGTTACGTCGGCTGCTGCGCGAAATGGGAGTGCAAATCCCCACCCTCTACCGCCAGTACACCGAAATGGGCGGGCCCCAGGCCTGCCAATTTCTGGCCTTTGGTGTGGATCCGGACTTCAATCACTGTATTGATGGGCTGATTCTGGCTGATATGCACCGGTTCAATCCACAACGGCGGGCGCGTTATTTGTCCGCATTACAAGGCGCGGGACGAGCAAAGTAGAACCCCTGCAACCCATGAATAAACGGCTTACTAAAGAATGTGGCCATCTGCTCAGTTTCAATTCCTTCAAAAACCACTTCATATCCCACCGCGGCCAACTCCTCCGCAAGCCCTAGTACAATTTGAGCGCTAGGGGCATCTTCAAAAGCAACCACTGTCAACGAACGGTCGAACTTGATAATGTCCGCAGAAAGGTGAGCCAAATAGGCAATGGAAGAGTAGCCACTGCCAAAATCATCAATGGCCACTTTAAATCCTAAACGGCGGAAATGCTTCAGCTTCTCCTCAGCGGCGGCCATATCCCGAATCAACGTGCTTTCTGTAATCTCCAGCACAATCTTATACGCTTGGGTCAAAGGCACCAATGGCGCCAACCAGTCAAATAATTGCTCATGCTCCAGCGCTTCCGCTGTCAAATTCACTGAAACGCCGCGATAAGGAAAGTTATCCGACTGTAAAGTCTGGGCCGCTTTGACCAGCACCTGCGCATCAAAAGCCGCCTGAAGCCCGGCCCGCTCCACCAAGGGGAAAAATTGACCGGGTGGGATAAGTTCACCGTTCCGTTCAAATCGAGCCAAAATCTCTGCATAAGCAGCCTGACCTTGTTGCACGGAGATGACCGGCTGACAGAACAGCATCAAACCCGCGCCTTGTTGCACCATCTGCACCAATTCATGCATGACCTGAGGGGACACAACAGCCTCATCGCCATGACGCGAAGGATCGAAACGCTGCACCTTATGGTACAGATCATTCTTAGCCGCCCGTTTTGCCAAAGCCGCTTGGCGCAATACTGTATTCAGCGGAACAACCGTTTTTGGCGCTACTTCAACCCAACCGATACTTAACATCAACGGCGTACTCAATCCCAAATCGCGCATGGGTTCATTGGCAAAACGGCGCTGCAAAGATTCAAGACAGGCCTGCACCCTGGCTGCACTATCACGCTTTTCATCAAACAACAAGGCGAACTCATCCGCACCCAAACGAAAAACCTCCGTCTCACCATCGCAGAGGTGTTTCAACGCATCAGCCAGACGCTTCAGCACCCGGTTACCCACATCTGTACCATAGGTTTCATTCAGATCATGAAAAAAATCCACATCAACTAGCGCAAGTACAAGCCCTTCATGGGGCTGCAAATCCCGCCAACGCTGCTCAAAACGCAAACGGTTGTTCACCCCAGTAGGCCAACTCACCCAGACGCTGGTTCGCCTTTTCCAGTTGATAAGTGCGCTGCTTGACCTGCTGCTCCAATGAATTATTCAGTGCCTGCAAAGCCCGCTCCCGCTCATCCAAACGATCCAACATATGGTTGGTTTGCTCCACCACATAGGCCACCTCTTCTGCGTAGCGACCCGCTGGCATACGCTCGCCACGCCTTCCTTCACGCAAGCGCTTAAAAAGCTGCGCCAGCTTCTGTAAAGGCTGCACCACCTGTGTGGACAGATACCAGAACAAACCCGCTAAGGCGATAAAAAATATCGCAAATGGCAATAGAACTGACATTAACGCACCGCGCACCACCTCTTGGAAAAAGGTTGTCGGTTGATGCCAAACAAATCCCGCCCCTTCACCAGAACGCACAAAAGATGGCGTCGGCACCCAAATTCGCAGCACAGGGTGATTCATCACATAGAAAAGCAATTGTCGGGGCGAGGCCAGAAGAGAAACCTCATGGGGTGGTTGAAGCGCCAGCCCCACCCAGACTTCTTGCATGATATTGCTGAGATAAGAAACCCGTTGATTCACAATAGCCAACTGGCGCACCAGTACCAACAAACCTGCCTCTTCACCCACAGCAAAATAAATGGGCACTTTCACAATGCTGTAAAGCCCATCAAATGGAAATAGTTTCTTCCAGCCAGCAGGCAGGCCCTCATGATCCACTAAACGCAGGGAAATATGCTTGAGTGGCTGATCTTTCAACCAATCCGGCCAAGACAATTGTGCATAGTAGTGACCTCCATGATCCCATCCCTCCCCTGAATCACTGATCAACATTACACCTGAAAAGGGCAACCCTTGATGGAGTTGTCTCACCACAGCCTGGACTCGCTCTTTCTGACCCGCCTCCAAGCGACTGGCCAAAAGTTGCTTATAGGGTTGCACCCCCTTTACCAAGGCCATGTGATAACGCGCCTCGTCCATCAACCAGGTATTCAAAGTGCGAGCCAACGCCTTCTGTTGTTCACCAACCTCATGGCTGAGTAGGCGTGCTGCGGTGTTGATCTGATAGGCCAGCAATATGCCCATCAACACAAGCAGCAATATAAAAATCAGGCGCAAACGCACCATCAAAGAGTTGAATGCGCGCTTCATGGCGCCTCCGTTCTCCATCCAGACAGGCTTTTAGCCGGTTTGGTCTCTACTGGACATCCCATCTGCAGTCCCCGTTGCATGCCCCCTTTGACGACCCCCTTAACGGTAAGTCCTTGACGGATGAGAAAGCGGGCCGCCATAACAGACTGGCGCATGGTGACATCACTTATTAAAACAGGCCGATCCCGCCTCAAGGCATGCAGTTTTTGATCCAGATCAGTCATTTGAATATGCACTGTTCCGGGCAGAAAGTACTGTACGCCCGTCAACCAGATGGGGCGAATATCCACAATCTGTAGCTGTTGATCAGCCAATAATGGGAGAATTTGCTCACAGGATAGTTTTTTTACCTCAATAGCCGCATAGTCCGGGTCAATTTCCATGGGGTAATCAAACTGGCGCCACTCTGGAATCCCTCCCTGAAACCAGTAGATATTTTTCAACCCGCGCTTTAAGGCTGCTTTAATGGCATAGCGACTGTAGGCACACTTCAGTCCCATACAATAGAAAATTTTTATTCGTGGATCGTCTGCCCGCAGCAAAGGAGAAGTAGCTACCTCTGGCGCAGGAATATTGATACTCCCTGGAATATGTTGCTGTTGAAACTCAATTCGACTTAAGTTATTGATCAATAAAACATCGCTATGGCGTTCCAGTAAATCTTTCACCTCTGGCGCACTTAAAACCGGCACATCATCCAGCTCAACTGCTTCCGCCGCGACAGTTAACACCATAAACAGCAACCCAAACAAACTGCCATACATGAGCTTTTTGGTCATTAGAATCCCCATCTGCATCAACGATTATGCTCTATGGTATTCACTACTACAGAGCTTATCAAACATATAAAAAACATGTGATTAACGAAATACAACAAATAATTAAATTCTAAAATTCTAAAATTCAATAACGCGCTTGACCTCCAAGCGCTGATTAAAGTCGCTGTCATGGCTGATCCAGATCAAGATACAGCCGGCCTGTTGACGCTGGCGCAACACGGCCTCCACCCGGTCACGGCTGGCATCATCCAAATGGCTGGTAGGCTCATCCAACAATAGTACCGGTGAGTTCAGCGCCAG
>DQVN01000095.1 GCA_015661715.1 Sulfurivirga caldicuralii | reverse complement strand
CCAATACGAAGCTGAACGCTATGGCGCCGAAGCGGCCGGGAAACTGGATAAACAAGCCACCGATGGAAAACTGACCAAAGCCTATTACCTGATCCAGGCTAAAGCGAAACATTATTTTTTCCATCAACGCAGCAGCTATCTTTTTGCCGCGGCCCAGTGGGAGCAAGACGAACCCAATGGCCAGCTGGACAGTTGGAGTCTGACCGGCGGGCCGGGTTATCAATGGCATTTACCGCAAAAACAAACACTGAGCATAGAAGCCGGTGCCGGTTATCAACACAGTGACTATACGGACGATAGCCGCGATTATGAAGGCGTGGTGGCTCGCTTGTTTGCCGCCTATACCTATCCCGTTAACGATGCGGTGACATTTCAGGCGGACACCCTCTCCTTTTTTGACCAGGAGCGCCACCTGAATACCACCAACCTCAAGGTGGAAAGCACACTGGGCCAACGCCTCTCTCTGGGCGCAGGCTTTGAATACCGCTACAACAGTAAGCCGGATCTGGGTAAAAAGTCTGAGGATACCACCTTGCGCCTGACCCTCAAATACGCCTTCTAGAACCTGGGTGGGTTTCTATCAGGGCCTGATGCAAAGGGTCAGACAACAGCGCATCCCCTAACTGCAAGCCATGCCAGGCTTGACCTTGCACCATGCTCTGGCCCAATGCCAAAGCCGCTTGCCCATAAAGGATGCGCAGCGCAGGGGCCAGGGCAGCCAGATCTTCGCCTTGACGGGCACAACTGATAAAGTGCCATGCCCCTTCTCGCAGCCGATCCCCCTGAGCAAGCTGCTTGGCTTGTGGCAAGAGCATCTCCACCAGGTCGTCATCCTGCAGCGCCAAAGCGGCGCGCAACTGTAAATCGATCATCTTTTCTCCCCGCCAGCCTGATGCATCCCCTGCCAACAGGCCTATCGTCGAAGCCACCGACTGATGGGGCGCCCACCCCTGCTCATCCATCAGATCCATCAATCCCTGACACCAGCCCCGGCTGCCGTCAAATTCGTACAAATGGTGACGCAAGGCGCAGCCATCGTTTTGATTGTTCTCCTGCAACTCCCAGGGTGGAAAAACCTCAGACATTCCCGGGGCAATCAGCCGACAGGCATAAAAATCCTCCAGCGCATAGGTGGCGCCATATAGGGGCTGTTGCAGCCGATCCAGACAAGTGAGTAGGTATTGCCACTGGGCCTCAAGCGAACACTCCAGCTCGACTCCCCAAGGCCGCCAGGGAAGATCCGCTTGAGTGGAAAAGAAATGCCAATGAAACTGGCCCGAGGCATCGATAAAGTGCAGCTCAAGATTTTCCCAACTTTGCACCCATGCCAGATCATCACTGGGCGGTTGATAGACGGACAGATCATCTAAACGGCGCCCTTGAAAAGCCTCCGTCAGGGTGCGCTCAATGGCCACCTGCATGATCGGGTGGGCCCCAAAGGAGACAAATGCCCGCCCTTTGTCCACCTCATACAGGATAATGGCGATAACCGGATAGCCTTCTCCCAAGGACGCATCGCGTATGCTGATCTCGATTCCCAAGTTGGACAGGGCGCGCTTGGCGGCGGTGACAGCTTCACTACGGGACCAAACCGACGCGGGCACTTCCGGCAGGCACAGATTGCGCTGAATGATTTGCTGGCGTACCCAACGCTCGAAAATTTCCGACAGCCCCTGAATCTGCGCCTCCCGCTCCGTATTGCCGGCGCACAGCCCATTGCTGCCGTAGCAGTTCATCAAAACATTCCACGGCACCTCAATCGCCTCCTCGGCACGGTGCATAGGCTGCAACGGCACACAGCGAATGGGTTGATGACAGCAACTTAAATCCGGCAAGTGTTTTGCAGGCGTCATCGCCTCACCGGCCGACCATAGCTGTTGTAACGATGCTGGTAGTCGGCGCCAGGCTTCCTCAGGGGTGCGGATTGTCTCATTGGGAACGAAAGCGTACGCCAACTGCTCACAGGGCAAGGCATAATCCCCATAAAAATAGCCGGTCAACAGCCGCTCCAAAAACTCCCCATAAGCACTGGCCAACGCAGCCTCACGACAAATGCCTTTGCCATTGGCAAAGAGCGCTGGACATTGCACCGCCTTGACATGTACCGACCACACCCCCGGGACAGGGTTGAGCCAGTTGTACTGCGCCAGCGTGAACCCCATATCGGCCAGCCGCGCCTCCATAACCGCCAACGCATCTTCCAGGCTGCGGGCCTTCCCTGCCAGATAATGTTTCATCAGTTAATGATCTTTTAATAACAATGACTTAGGATATATTTTCCGGTAGGATTGAACCGATCCAATCGATCAAGGAGAACCCACCATGCGTCGTACATCTCTGATAACTGCCTTAGGCGTGACAGGCATGCTCCTGTCAACCCAAACCCTAGCCTCAGAAACCATTCAAATGGGCAAAAGCCTGTTCGAGGAAGCCAAGTGTATGGCATGCCATACCAACCGACCGTTCAATGGTGACAACTCGCGAGTCAGCGACTTCAAAAGCCTCAGCACGATGGTGGAAGCCTGTAACACCAATCTGGGCGTCGGCTGGTTTCCTGAGGAGGTGGAAGCAGTCGCCCATTATTTGAACCACCATTATTACAAGTTTCCCGTGTCCAAGCAGTAATCAGCGGACAGACACGCCTAAAGCCTTGAGCTTTTCACGCAGGATCCGAAGCACCTTCGGATCCACCTTCTCTAAACCCTCCTCATACAAGGCATCGCGGACATCATCCACGATCTTATCCAGCGCACGCAGCGTAAACAGCCAATCCGTGCGCTGATTTATCTTCTGCCAGTCACGTGGTTTCGCCATGAACAGCGCTTTCAGCTCGGGATCACGCGCCAAGACCGCCTGCACCCGCTCCAATACAGGCACTAAACGCTCAACAGCCTGCCACGGCCAATAGGGCGCCCCTTCAGGTGAATAGAAAGCCTGACGGTGGGCAATGGCCAGCTCAAAGGCCGTCTGCATGGCCGACAACCCCACCTCATTCGCTTCCTGTTGCGCCTGTTTCAGCTTGTCCACATAGAGAACCGGTGCCTCTGACAGCCAGCGAGCAAAAGTAGTCCATACATTATTGCGCGAGATGGCATACATGCGCCCTTGCCCCGCAGGCATGACCTTATCCGCGGGCACAGCATAATCCACCTCCCGGCTCAATGTGCGCGTATCGTCCCACTTCTCCCAGCCCAGTCCATACTCACTGCTGTCTGTCTCTGGCGGCAAAGGTTCACAGGATAGGCCGTAATCATGCCCCTCCACATAGTCCGTTACCCGAATGCGATAGCGTCCATCCGGCAAGCGGCCCTTGACAATACCGATAATAAAAGCATCCCGTTGCACATCCGGCGATGGAAAAAATACCATGACTTGATCACCGGGCCTGAACTGAGATCCAGCCGCCAAAACCATCGCCGGTACGCCAGCAAGCGTTATACAAGCGGCAAGAAACCAGCGGCGTTTAAGATCCATTCTTTAAGCCCTCTTCATCACTCTCCAAATTCACCGCCAGGACATCACAGTGGGCATGATGCATGACACTGTCGGTGACCGAACCGATCAGACTTTGCAAAAACCCTTCCCCATGACGGCCCAGCACAATCAACTCCGCGCCAATCTGCTGCGCATGCTCAACAATATCCACCTTGGCTGTGCCCACCAGAACATCTATTTCAACATTTTCTAAGGACAACTGAGCGGCCATCTGTTGCAGGCGTTTCTTTGCCGCTGCCATCAACGCCTGAGTAACCTCCGCATCCCACATCCCAGGTAGCCCCATCACAGCCACATCTTCAAGAACAGGGTAAGTCGGCGCCTCCACCACATGCAGCAGGTGCAACTGAGCATCACAGTGCGCCGCCATCATCGCACCCCGCGCCAAGGCACGCTGGCTATAGGGTGAAAAATCCACCGCGACCAAAATACATTGATATCGTTTCACCACTCACCTCCCTTTTGCTTTTTCCGCCACTTGATTACGCAAGTACAAGGGTACAGGCAAGGCGGCATCTAATGTCTTAAAAGACGGCCGCAGTGCCTGCACCATTTCAAGCAAATGCTGCGCCGAGGGTTGCATCGTCTGCCACTGAGAAAACCGCTGCTGCAGCATTGGAAATGACGCAAGCGCATCACCTACGCCCAAGCCTACCTCATATTGCTCGAGCCATTCAATCAACCTTTCCGGTGATACGAGACTGGCGGGCACGCACTGCTGGCCCTGAGCATAGATGGAAACATAACACTCACCCATACGGGCATCCAACACAGCGGCCACCGGCTTTTGTTGAGACACGCTATAGGACCAAGCCATAGCCTCCAGCCCACTGACAGCGCTAAACGGCTTATTCCAACCCAATGCCAGACCCTGAACCACAGATGTGGCGATACGCAAACCAGTAAAAGCCCCCGGCCCCTGGCCAAATACTAAACCCTCAATTTCTTCCGGCCGGACACTTTTCGACTGAAGCAGTTTATCCACCATGGGTAACAGCATTTTGGCATGGGCCTGAGGCGTCATCTCCTCCAATACATGAATTTTACCGGCATAAGAGAGGGCAACTGAACAGGCACGCGTACTGGTTTCAATGGCAAGCAGTGTTTTCATGGATCTTTTCGCTGAATGGGTTGAAAAATGGGCAGGGAGTAATTGCGGTAAATCGCTGCCAACCTCAAGGCGACAACCGTAAGCAGTGCCACCAAGGTGGGCAGGGTTGCATCTTCAAACAATGGGCGTAACAGCAACCAGACACTGGCACCGACAAAGGATGCGGTGGCATAAATTTCCCGCCGCAAGATCAAAGGCACCTCCCCCACCAGAATATCCCGAATCATGCCCCCCACCACACCGGTCATAATCCCAGTCATGATCACAATGACATCATCCATCCCCAGGGCATAACTTTTCTGTACACCGATAATGGTAAATGCCGCCAGCCCCAAGGCATCCAGAACCAATAGCAAACGAACAGGGGCGGTAAAAAAGCGCACATAGACAAACATGGCCAGGGCTGAGACTACCACCAGATAGATATAGATCGGCTGATGTAACCAGAATACAGGCACATCCAGAATAAGATCCCGCAATGTCCCGCCCCCAATGGCTGTGACCATCGCAATAATGATCGCGCCAAACAGATCCAATTGCTTACGGCTAGCGGCAAGCAACCCGGTGATGGCAAACACCACCGTCCCCATCACATCCAACCAGTGCAAAAGTGTGTCAATCAGCATGCAGGTATTGTACCAGCCCAAATAAAAACGCCCTCCACATGGAGGGCGTCAATCTGATAAATCCAAGACGGATCAATGCTTTCCGGACCTCAAACGGGTGATGCCCAGCATTTTCATAATGTATTTCTGGTAGATGGGTTCAGCATTACCTGATTTCATATTGCGGATAAAGTACTTTTCAAAAGCAATTTTAGCCAGGTGGACCCATTTGCCTTTTTTAGCCCATGTCAGGTTACGCGGTGGAATTTGCGGCAAGGCCACAAAAGCAGCACCGGTATCTCCCATGTCGGCCAAACAGATGGTATTCCATGTGGGCTTTTCTTCTGGCTCTTTACCCTGAAGCACGTTTTCAATGTTATGGCAAATGGCGGTCACCATCCCTTCGATCATCAAACCGGTCTTAGGCGTCCCCACTGGTACGGGGGTCGCCTCAACGGGCGGAATGGCAATCCCCACACCTAGGGCATAAATATTCGGCCACTTGGGATTACGGTTATATTCATCAACAATAACAAATCCTCTTGGGTTTACCAAGCCTTCCAATTTTTCCGTATCCCACAGCATCTTGGTACCCTTAAATGCGGGCAACATCATGGCATATTTAAAGGGCAATTCATGCTCATCAATAACTTCGCCCTTGTGATTATGCTCGGCCACATACATCTTGCCATCTTCTATCTTGGTGACTTTGGCATTGCAAATCCAGCTGATATGACGCTCACGGAGAATGGATTCCAGCAAACCTTTGGAATCACCCACACCGCCCAACCCCAAATGGCCGATGTAAGGCTCTGAGGTGACAAATGTCATGGGCACCCGGTCGCGAATCTTACGTTTACGCAGATCCGTTTCCATAATCATGGCAAACTCATACGCTGGACCAAAGCAGGAAGCGCCCTGTACCGCACCTACAACGATCGGCCCCGGATCCTTACAGAACTCTTCCCACTGCTCATAGCCCTCTACCGCATGAGGCGTGGTGCAAACAGAAACGGTATGCCCTCCTTGCGATTTGGGACCGAACCCTTCCACCTCTTCAAACGCCAAATACGGACCTGTGGCGAGAATCAAGAAGTCATAGTCCAACTCAGAGCCATCCGCCAACACCAGCGTATTTTCATCGGGCCTAAGCTCAATGGCAGTCTGGTGAATGAACTCGATGCCCTTGCGCGTCAGATAAGGTTCAAGCTTGAATGAGATATCTTCCGGCTTACGCCAGCCTACCGCAACCCAAGGGTTGGAGGGTACAAAGGTAAACTCCTCAACGGCGTTGACGACTTTAATCGTATGTTCCGCACCTAAATGCTTACGAATGTCATACGCCATGGGTAAGCCGCCCGTACTGGAACCAACAATCACTATAGTGGCCATAATTTTTTCCTTTAAATTAGCCTTTAACTTAGCTTTGTTTGCACTTTCATGCCCGTTGGGCATGTCCTGGCTCTCTACGAATCATGCCAAAAATTCAGACAAAATTAAAATAGAAATTTCCTCACTTCCATCAGTTTTATTTATAACAATTACTTCATTAATTAGTTTATCTTATAGTGATTAGTTTTACTTATTGGTTTCTACGCGATAGGACAGCAATAGGGCAGGAAGCCAAACAATCAGCAGCCACGTGGCCAGTAGCATGGCAATACCGGTCAAGTAAACGGCCTGGACAATCAGAGCATCTCCAACCAACAGTAAAACGGACAATCCCGCTATTAATAACAAACTGGTCATCCAAATTGTCCGCCCCACACTACCTAAGGCAAAGCGCACCCTCAATAGCGGCGTATCCAATAGCCCCATGTGCATCGCCCGAACATAGCGGGTAAAAAAATGGATGCTGTCATCGATCACCAACCCCAGCGGGACTAATAACGCAAAGGGGGAAAGAGACTGGTTGGTCAATCCGACCCACAGCCAGGCAGCACAGACCACAGCACCCCAGTTAAGCGCCACCGCCAATGCGGCCATACCCCAATGAGACCACACCACCATCAATAATAAAAAAGTCACCCCCAGCATCACCGCAATGGCCATAAACTGAGTCCCCATCGTCATCACTGCCCAACTGCTCAGCCCAACCAGCAACAACAAACCACCCACCGCAATCAATCTTGGCAACCAGCGATGGCGAGAAAGCCAACGTACTAAGCGGCCATACCCATGGCGATCCTGCGGATTACCCACGCGAAACTCAAGAAACCAGCGCAACAGAATCCAAGGCAGCCAGGTCAGCGTCACCCACAGGCTGGCCAATGCACCCAGTGACACAATCCAAGCCATAGGGGACAGGTCAGGATTAATCCAAGCGCTTATGACAAACCCTAACACGGTCGTCAAGTTAGCCAATAAAATGGGACCAGCATTGTGCTTGAGCCCTTCGGCCACGGCATCATGTTGAAACTGTCCTCGGGCCATTTCCCGCAGTACAGCGCCCAGCAAATGAACGAGATTACTCGTCATCATGGTCAGCACCACTACGCCGCCCAATAACGCATCACGGGTATTGACTTCATTCAACAACCAACCCGCCATACCAAAGGTGAGTAACAAAATAAGCAGACTCAACCCCAAATGCAGCCCTGCCGCCCGTCGCGTATCAAACAAAAGACCCATCAGCAGCGCCATTACTAGAGTACTGGCAGCCAGATAAATCATCACCTTGCTGCCGATCTCTGCGGGTAAAGCAATAACACCTGCCGCTGCCACCAAGGTCACAAGAGCAAAGCGGCGACCCAGTGCTGGCCAGTTATGGTGCATGATCAACACCCAGTTAAATGCCCAATTTCCATTCATGTTCAATTACTCGAATTCGTTAAAATAGCGCGGTTTTTAGCATAGGAATTGCTCATGGGTACAGGCGGCATCTCTCTTCAACAAGCGGCTAATCTACCACGCACCGGGCACAGTAGCCATTGGGCGCCTTTCAATCTTACGCGGATTGCCCAGCTTCTGCATCAATGGCAACCGCAGCAGCAAAATTTGAGCGTGGTGGTGGTGGAGACCCCGCTTGAGGCACAACAGCTCGAAGCGATGCTGACATTTTTCGCCCCGGGTGAAACGATTATTCACCTGCCAGAGTGGGAGACGCTGCCCTATGATCGCTTTTCGCCCCATCAGGAGATTATTTCCCAGCGGTTGCGCACACTTTATCGCCTACCCACGGCACACAATGGCATTTTGATCACGACCGCAGCGACCTTGATGCAAAAGCTTGCACCCCATCAATTTATCCAGCAGCAGGCTTTGCTGCTGGAAACCGGGGATCAGCTTGAGCCCAGCGCATTTGCTCAACGGCTGGAACAAAGTGGCTATCAGCGGGTCAGTCAGGTAACTGAACCAGGTGAATTTACCATTCGCGGCAGTATTATCGACCTCTTTCCCATGGGAGCCAACCAACCCTATCGTCTGGATTTATTCGACAACGAAATCGACACCATCCGTACATTTGATCCAGAAACCCAACGCTCCCAGGATAAGCTGCACAAAATCGAGCTGCTGCCAGGACGGGAGTTTCCATTGGATGATGAGGGCATCGCCCGCTTCCGTCAGCAAGCACGAAAATACTTTGGCCCGGAAGTGCGCAATACACAGCTGTATCAAGACCTCTCTGATGGCAAACTCATAGGCGGCCTGGAGTACTATCTACCTTTATTTCATCAACAGCTTGAGACCCTGTTTGACTACCTGCCCCAGGACTTTCAGCTGTTCTGCCATGGTGACCTATTGGCACGGGCGCAAGAAAACTGGGATATGTTTCAAGAGCGGTATGCAACAGCCCAGCTAAACCGTGATTTCCCACCCCTATCCCCGGAGGCACTGGTGTTACGTCCTGATGAGCTGATGCACCAGTTGAAACAGACGCACACCATCTGGCTGGATACCCAAATCAGTGACCGCACCACGGCAACCTTCGACCATCTGCCCCTGCCTGATCTGTCGATTCAGCAGGATCACGATCACCCTTTGGCCAAGCTGAACGCTTTTATCGATCAATATCCTGGAAAAACCTTGCTCATTGCTGAAAGCCCTGGCCGCCGTGAAGCCCTGTTGACCCTGTTGCACAAGCACAATTTACATCCTGAAACTGTGGAAAATTGGCCTGAAGCCTTGAACGCTGAGGCCCCATTGACCCTTGCCATTGCCCCCGTGGAGCAGAGCACAGCGGATCAGCAGTGGGCCGTGATCACCGAAGCGGATATTTTCGGTCAGTCGGTGGCGCAGCAGCGCAGGCGTTATCAACGACCCCATGAAGATTTTGACACCGCCATCCGCAATTTGGCGGAACTCGAGCCCGGCATGCCGGTGGTTCACATTGAACATGGGATTGGCCGCTATGAAGGGCTCCAGACGCTGGAAATAAGTGGTCAACCGCAAGAGTTCGTCGTCCTACGCTATGCTGGCGATGACAAGCTCTATGTTCCGGTGACCCATCTGGAGCTGATCAGCCGCTACACAGGTGGCAGCGCCGAGAGCGCCCCCCTGCACCGTCTGGGCTCAGACAAGTGGCGCAAGGCCAAGGAGAAAGCGGCTCAACAGGCCCGTGATGTGGCGGCTGAATTACTGGATATTTACGCCCGCCGCGCTGCCCGTCAAGGCACCCGCTACCAGGTGGATCAGGTCGATTATGCCCGCTTTGCCGCCACCTTTCCATTTGAGGAAACCCCCGATCAACAGGCCGCCATTCAGGCGGTCATCAACGATATGCAATCACCACACCCCATGGATCGCCTGGTGTGTGGCGATGTGGGCTTTGGCAAGACCGAAGTGGCCATGCGGGCCGCCTTTATCGCCGCCAGTAATGGCAAACAAGTCGCCGTACTGGTGCCCACCACCCTGCTGGCTCAGCAGCATTTCGATAACTTTCGCGACCGTTTTGCCGACTGGCCCTTTGAAATCGGTCTGCTGTCTCGCTTTCAAAGCCGCAAGGAACAGACAGAGACCTTGACGCGCCTTAAAGCGGGCAAGATCGACATTATTATCGGCACCCACAAGTTGCTGCAAAAAGGGGTGCAATTCAACGATTTGGGTCTGGTTATTCTTGATGAGGAACACCGCTTTGGTGTACGGCAAAAAGAGCAGCTGAAAAAACTGCGCGCCCAAGTGGATGTATTAACTTTAACCGCCACCCCCATTCCCCGCACCCTCAATATGGCCATGCATGATCTGCGTGCCCTCTCCATTATCGCCACCCCGCCGGCCAAACGCATGGCGGTGGAAACCTTTATTCAACCCTGGCGGGAAGAGACCGCCCGCGAGGCGTGCCTGCGGGAGCTGCGCCGCGGCGGACAGGTCTATATTGTCTTCAATGATGTGGACAAAATTGAATCATTTGCCCAACACATCCAAGAACTGGTGCCGGAAGGACGGGTCGGCATCGCCCATGGGCAAATGCCAGAGCGGCAATTGGAAAAGATCATGCACGATTTTTATCACCAGAAATTTAATATCCTGGTGTGCACCACCATCATTGAAACCGGCATCGATATTCCCAGCGCCAATACCATTCTGATTTATCGGGCAGATCAGTTCGGTATGGCGCAGTTGCATCAGTTGCGCGGGCGTGTGGGTCGCTCCCATCATCGCGCTTTTGCCTACCTGTTCATACCACAGGACGCCAGCCAGATGACAGACAATGCCCACAAGCGCCTGGAAGCGATCGCCCGGCATAACACTTTGGGCGCGGGCTTTCTGCTGGCCACCCATGATTTGGAAATTCGTGGCGCAGGAGAACTGCTCGGCGACAAGCAGGCCGGTCAGATTCAACAAGTGGGTTTCACCCTGTATCAAGCCCTATTGGAACGGGCTGTGCGCGCCTATAAATCGGGACAAATTCCGGATACAACAGTGCCCGAACCTGAGCCCATCGAAGTGGATTTAGGGGTACCCGCTTTAATCCCGGAAGATTATCTGCCAGATGTGGCCACCCGTTTGGTCATGTATAAACGCATCGCCTCAGCAGAGGATGATGCCGCCCTGGATGCATTGGAAATGGAAATGATCGACCGTTTCGGCTGCTTACCCGAAGCGGTTAAAAACCTGTTTACTGTCACGCGCTGGAAATTGCGCGCACGTCAACTGGGCTTTAAGCGGATCGAAGCCAATGAGACCACCCTGCGCATTGAGTTCGGCCCCACACCTCACATAGACCCGCTTAAGTTGATCCAGCTCATTCAGCAAGACCCGCAGCACTACCGCCTGAAGGGCCAACAGCAGCTGACCGTTTTGGCTAAAATGCCCCAATTGGATGACCGCTTAAGTCGTCTGCAGTCCCTGATCAAAGCTCTGGAGCTAAACAATGAATAAGCGCATCGGGCCGCTGTTGCTGCTATGGTTTGTCGCATTGTCTGCCTTGGCTGAAGAGGACCCGCCCGTTTATCAAGTTGAGGTACTGGTATTCAAAACCGGAGCATTGAAAGGCTGGACAGAAGAATTCTGGCCCTGGCCCGATAGCCTGAAGCGCTCACTCTCACCCCCATCAGAACAACTTTCTGAAGAAAGTACGGCTTTTGACGTGTTTGATGAAACTTACCTCATGCCGGAGAAGGCCGCTTCAGTTTTAACATCAAGCGAAAATCCACCACAACAGCCAATCGATGAAAGGGATGGGAGCAATGACTTGCCACCCCCGCCCCAGCACGCAGGCCCGCTTTATCTTGATGATATCTTATCCGCCCTCTGGCCAGATCAGGCACCCCCTTGGGTTCAAACAATTCGACCGGTTGAGGCACAAAACTATTTATTACAAGAAGCCCTGCAAAAGCTCACCCCACAGAAAGGCTATACCATTATTTATCACCGCGCATGGCGCCAACCCGCCTATGGGGATCACCAAGCGGTTGCTTTATCTGTCGATGAAATCACACCAAAAGGGGAACAATTGACAGGTACAATCAAATTCTATAAAAACCGCTATGCCCACATGGAGGTGGATCTCACCCTCTGGCGCAAAATCCCTACCCCAATCCGCGCCCGCTTTGCCCAACATGAAAACCTTCCCCTTACGCATCTGCCCGAAACCTGGCCGTTTCACCTACAAGCGTCCCGCAAAATGAAATCAGGGGAATGGCACTATCTGGATCATCCTCTGTTTGGCGTATTGATGGTGATTCAACGCATTCAACAATAAAGAAACCGCCGCAAACGCCATGGGGCACTTCTTACGTGCACAGCGTTTCGGCGATTTCTTTAATAAATGTGTGTGATATTACTTCTTGTCCGGGATGATCACATTCAGCTCAAGCACCTCATACCCTTCGGTACGATCGATATGAATTTGAAGCTTATCCTGATCAATTTCAATGTATTTTGAGATCACCTCGAGAATCTCTTTGCGCATCTGCGGGAGAAAATCAGGTCTTCCTTCCCGGGCCCGTTCATGAACCAGCACCATCTGTAGGCGCTCTTTGGCCTGCTGCGCACTGCTTTTGCGCCGCCCTTTGCCTGTGAGATAATCCAAAATTCCCATGGTTTATCCCCCGAACAGCTTTTTCAATAGGCCCTTCTTCTCAACCGTCAGGAAACGCTGCGGCCTCTCATCGCCAAAAAAACGAGCCACAATATCTTCATAGGCAGCTGCGGCATTGGAGCCTTTCTCACGAATAACAGGAATCCCCGCATTAGACGCATTCAATACATCTTCGGACTCAGGTACCACCCCTAATAATGGGACCCCCAACAGATCCACAATATCATCCCACGCCATCATCTCACCGGCTTCCACCCGTTCCGGATTGTAGCGGCTCAAAACCAGATGCTCTTTGACCTGTTCGCCCTGTTCCGCTTTTTGCGATTTGGATTGCAAAATACCCAGGATGCGGTCTGAATCCCGTACGGACGAGACCTCTGGATTGGTTACGACTAAGGCTTCAT
>DQVN01000139.1 GCA_015661715.1 Sulfurivirga caldicuralii | reverse complement strand
TTTTGATATGGCTGATACTGCGATCCAGCTCATAGTTCCTGGTGGTTTTAGACTTAAAACGCTTGGCATTCTCATCCATCTGCCCTGCACCAGTATAGCCCTCTTCCGGTGCAATACCCGCTCGGGGGGGTTGATTGGTCAGCGCCCCTGGAATTCCCTGCGGCCCCTTGTCCCGCTCAACCTCATTGATCAGCTGCTCGGAGCGTACGGCCATCGGGTCAGGTTCATAGTTTTCCCGCGTGACCTCCTGTTGGGTAAAGTCCACATCCGCCGTCACCTGAGCGCGGACCCGCCCCATGCCACCGACAACCGGTGCCAGTACATCAATAATACGCTTGGACAGGGTGTCCTCGATATTGCGCGTATAGTCCAGCTGCTTGAGGCTGATGCGCATCTCGCCTGACTGGTTGTCCGACAGCAGATTACCCCGCTGATCCACCACGGTGACATTCTTGGGTTTGAGATTCGGTACACTGGAAGCCACCAGATAGACAATGGCGTTCACCTGCTCTTCCGCAAGCTGGCGTCCTGGCCTGAGCTTGAGCACAACCGAGGCGGTGGGCTCTTGCTGTTTACGTACAAACACCGTTTGCTTGGGCAAGCCCAGCATCACTTTGGCTGAGGCCACCACATCAATGGACTCGATAGATTTGGCCAGTTCCCCCTCGAGCGCCCGTTTATAGCGGGTCGTCTCGCGAAACTGGGAAATACCGAAGCCTTGATCCTGATCCAGCAGCTGATAGCCGCTGGGCGCCGATTTGGGCAGCCCTGCCGCCGCCAGTTGAATACGCAACGCATAGACCTGATCGCGGGGCACCATAATCGCCCCTGTCTTCGGGTCCAACTGATAGTCCACTTTATTTTGATCAAGATACTCCACCACCTCCTGAATCTCTTTGGCATCCATACTGCCAAACAGAAGGGTGTAATCGGATTTGCCAGACCAGAGTAATAGCCCCACCGTCAGGGCCACCACCGCTGCAATCGAAACCAGCAGACTCACCTGCTTGGCAACAGACAGGGAACTCAACCGGTCAATCAGTGTATTGACCGGATCCAAAACCTGGGGTTGAGGTGTGGAAGATGCTTGTTGTTCTTGCGGCTCTTGCGCCATGCGTTATTGTCCCAAGCCGTCAGATCGGCATGTTCATAATCTCTTTATAGGCTTCTACCAGCTTATTACGCACCTGAGTCATGGCTTCAAACGACAAGGAGGCTTTCTGGGCTTGTAGCATGACCTGGGTCAACTCCACATTGGGATCCCCCATTTCAAGCGCTTTTTTAAGCTCCGCCGATTTTTTCTGCTGGCTATTGACCTGCTCAATACCTGATTTCAACAGACCTGCGAAATCAACCTGCTCCGCTTCCGGCGTAGGGGGCGCCACCGCTTTTGTCTGTTGCTGTGCCTGAGCGGCCAGCACTTTCATCTGCATCAGCAAAGACTGGGTATCCACAGGGCTCATGTCAAAATTCCATTCAAGTTCATCACATGATGGCCGATAAAGCAAATTATGTACCACATTAAGGGATCTCTACCCCCTTATCCTTGAGTTTGGCCAGTTTATAGCGCAAGGTTCTCGGACTGATACCCAACGCCTGTGCCGTTTTCTGACGATGGCCATCAAAACGGCGTAATGTCTCTATAATCAGCTGCTCTTCATGCTGCTTTAAGTCCACTTTTTCAGGAGGCGGTTTAACAGTTGTATCCGTCATCCCCTCAAACTGCTGCGATATGGCCTGCTCGATCCATTGGCGGCTGTCCAGCAGAATATCCTCCGCCTGAATGGTCTCGCCTGAAGCGAGCACCAGCGCGCGCTGAATCACATTGTCCAGTTCACGGATATTGCCGGGCCAATCATACTCCAACAGCTTCTTCATGGCGGGTGCAGACAGGGTGGGACAAACCCGCTTGCGCAAACAGTGGCGCTGAATCAGAAACTCCGCCAACGCGGGGATATCCCGCTTACGCTCCCGCAACGGTGGCAGATGAATAGGAAAGACATTCAAACGATAAAACAGATCCTCACGGAAGCGCCCTTGGGCAATGGCCTTTTGCATGTCAATATTGGAGGCACTGAGAATCCGCACATTCAGCTGAATAACCGACTGGCTCCCCAGACGCTCCACCTCCCGTTCTTGCAGGACACGCAGCAATTTGGTCTGCAGATCGGGGCGCATCTCGCCTATCTCGTCCAAAAATAAGGTGCCGCCCTGCGCCTGCTCGAACTTGCCTGGCATGGATTTGACCGCCCCGGTAAAGGCACCTTTTTCATACCCAAACAAAACAGCCTCGAGCATGTTTTCCGGAATGGCCGCACAGTTGATGGCAACAAAAGGTTGATCCTTTCGGGGTGAGTGCTGGTGAATATAACGGGCCAGCACCTCCTTACCCGTACCGCTTTCGCCACTAATAAAGACACTGGCATCACTGTCGGCCACCTTTTCCGCCATCTGTTTGATCTGCTGGGTCAGCGGATCTATCGCAATAAACTCGTCCTGAACAGATGCATCTCGGTTGAAAAAGCGTCGCGCTTTATCCACCAGCGCCGTGGCATCAAACGGCTTGGACAGATAATCCACAGCGCCCAATTTCATGGCTTCGACAGCCTGCTCTACGGATCCATAGGCGGTCATTAACACCACCGGCAACCACGGTTTATGGGCACGAATCCGACGCAACAGCTCAACCCCATCCATGCCATCCATCCGAATATCGGAAAAGACCATACCGATATCGCCACGCAAGGCACGGATAGCCTGTTCTGCACTGTCTGCCGCTTCCACTTCAAAACCATGATGCCGCAAGGTGTCCACCAGCGCTTCCTGCAACTGCAGATCATCTTCTACCACCAGGATTTTTGCAATACTCACTGGGCCTCCTGCTGCTGCATCAAGGGCAAAGTCAAGGTGAACGTACTGCCGACACCCGGCAGTGAGTGCACCACCACCTCTCCGCCATGGGCTTCCACCACAGCACGTACCACAGCCAACCCCAGCCCCGTTCCTTGGGCGCGCCGGGTATAAAACGGCTCGAATATTTTCTCTCTCAGCGCATCATCAATACCAGGGCCATTATCGATCACCCGAATAGTGACTCGATTATTGACCACTTCGGCCTGAACTTCAATCAGCGGCTGCTCTTCAACAATCTCCAGCGCATTGTTAACCAGATTCTGCAGCGCGCTCAACAGCGCCTCCTCATCCCCAATCAAAGTAACATCATGTGGCAGCAGCGCCACCTTGAGCACCGCCTGACGCTGCTGCACCCGCGGCTGCATGGCCTGTTCCAGCCGTTTTAACAGCCGATTGACCGATACGGGCGCTTCCTTAACCTTACCACCACGTGCATACTGCAGCATATCATTGATCAGACTTTCAATATGGCGCAGGCTGTTGAGGGCCTTTGCGGCAAAATCTGCCTGTCGCTCTGCCGGCATGGGCTGATCCAATTGAGACACATACAGGGTTGCCGTAGATAAGGGTGTGCGGATTTGATGCGCCAAAGAGGCGGCCATCTCTCCCATGGAATTCAAACGTTGATGCCGGCTCGTGTGCAGCTGCAGCTGGCGAGCAGCGGTCACATCCTGAATTAAGAGGATCGTCCCCTGTCCATCCAGGGTAGCGCTCGAGGTCTGATAAAAGCGTCCATCATGGGTCACCAGCTCTCCCGCCGTATTACGGTGCAAAAAGACATTGCGCTCCACAATATCCCAATAACGGCCTTGCGCCTCCCGCCCCAAAATGTGCTCAGCACTGGGATTCATCTCACGAATACGCCCCGCATCATCCAGCACCACCACCCCCGCAGGCAGCAGATCAAGCAAACGCTCCAGGCGTTCTACGGCCTGCTGGCGCTGATGTTCACTGCGTGCTAATCGTGCCTGCACCAACGCCAGTTGCTGCTGCAGCGCCTCATACGCCTCGGTTAGTTGACGAGAGGTCTCATTAAATAGTGCAAACGCCTCTTCCAACTCCTTAAGGCGTTTTTGCTCAACTGGCGTCAGGCTCGATGTTTTACTCATGTCAGGCGATACTTTTTAATTTTTTCCACTAAAGTGGTGCGATTCATTTTCAATAATTTCGCCGCCCGAGAAACATTATATTCTGTCAATTCAAGGGCCTGTTTAATCAGCTGTATCTCCATTTCCACCAGATAGGCACGCAAATCCAGGCCACTTTCCAGGTCAAAATTTTCGGCCGGCAAAATTTCAGGGGGACCCTCTCTCTCAGCGGATTCAACATCAGCATTCGCCTGACCCGTAGACACTGCCGTCGGTGGCACTTCTGGCGCTTTCTGCGGCAACACCAAAGACATTTCTTCTGTCAGCTCAATTTGATAGCGGGGCGGCAATTGATCATAATCTACCACCTCGCCGGGATAAAGGATGGACAGCCGCTCTGCCAGGTTGCTCAGCTCCCGCACATTACCCGGCCAGGGGTAATGCTGCAAGGCGAGCATTGCCTGATCAGTCAATGTGGGTACTTCAAGCCCCCGCGCCTGAATCTGCTGAAATAGATGGGATAGCAACAACGGAATGTCTTCTTTGCGCTCGCGTAGGGCAGGCACCTCAATGGGAAAGACATTCAGACGATAGAAAAGATCCTCGCGAAACGCGCCATCGGTGATACGCTGCTCCAGATCTTGATGGGTGGCGGCAATAACCCGGACATCACAGCGAATGCTTTTATTGGAACCGATCCGCTCAAAAGTGCGCTCCTG
>DQVN01000153.1 GCA_015661715.1 Sulfurivirga caldicuralii | reverse complement strand
AGGAAAACAACGCCCGGTTCAAATGCTCAACGGTTTCCCGCCAGTGGGGCCGGAGCAAGCGGGGCAGGGTGTCCAGCCACTGATTGGGCGTCAGTGAGGCGGGTGGCGATTTGAAGCGGGTCCAGCGGATAAATGCGCCCATGGCAGCCCATAATTGGTCCGGCGTCTGTCTGCGCTGGCGCCACAACCAGCCATACCAGAGCAGCCACCACAGGCCATAGAGGATCATCAGCGCAGTAGCCAGCCCCACCAGGGCGATCAGCAGTTGACCTGTTCTTATCAACCAGGCGGGCAATACCACTACGGTGGGTAATGTCAGGGTCGCTTCCTCCAACCGGCGCGTGTCCGGATCAAAGTAGCGCACGGATAGAGGGGGCAGCTCAATTCGCCCCCACCCTTGAAACTGCACCGGTTGATCTAAACGAACCTGACTGATCAGTTGCCCCCCTTGCCACTGATTCTGCACCTGACGGCTGGCCACCAGCCAACGCACCCCTTTGGTTGGGGGCAAATGTTGATCAATAGCTGGCAGCCACGCAGGGTTGATATTGGGCCCGCCTAAACGCAACGGCAGTGTCAACAAGTCGGATCGCGGCCAGATTGAAGGCAGCGAGGATATCTGCCAATGCAACTTGCCAACCACAATATTCGCTGGCAGATACACCGGCAGGGGTACGACCTTGATCATTTGCGGCGGTGCGGGAAAACGCCACACCTGCCCGCCCGGATTTTTCACCGCAACAAAGGGGCTGTAGAGCTTCTGCTTGCCTGTCTGCTCCAGCCAGCCCACTGCGGTGAACAATTCCTCTGTTATCTCATCGGGACTGAAGCGGTAAGTCAGTGCCCCCTTGCCCGGCTGTTGCAGCCAGACGCTGTAGCCGCTGTGTTCAGTTAGCTGCACTTGAGCCTGCCATACAATCGCCTCACGGGCGAAGACCTGCGCCTTTGGCGCCGTCCAGCGGACACTCACCGCCGGATTAGGCCGTATATTGAAATGACTAGGCACCTCCCAGGTTTCCCATTTTTCCCGTTTAATCTCACAGGGGCCGGCTTGATAAGGGTAAAGGGTGAAGCGCACCCGTTCTGAACCATAGTCGGCTTGGGCCACGGCAAAGCATTTTTCCAGCGCCGCCCAGTTGAAGCGTTTTTCGATAAATTCAATATCCGCCGGCATGGAGAGGGTCACTGCCTGTCCCAACATAGGTTCGGCCGGGTAAATTTTGATGCGCTTGGCCTGAGCACCCAACGCCAGCGTCAGGAGGATAAGGCCCGTCAATATCCTTACCATGGTGCGGCACCCTTGATATTATGGGGCTGTGTCTGGGCGGCCTCGAATCCTTCTTCCCGCTCGAACAGTCGTCTCTGCAGCGTCCACTGTTTATCCTGCAGCTGACTCAATTGTTGAGTGAAATGCTCCACCAACTGGGCGCGGGTCAAAGGATCCAGACGAGCGGCCTGTTGCAATTGCACCGTGGGCAGCGCCGCCCGTTCATCCGCCAGCGCCTTCTGACCGGACACCAGATCCGGCCCCCGGTCACGCACGCTGTCGATGCGGTTATCCCACACATCTATCGCCCCTTTTCCCGCCGGTTTCTGCCCGCCGGCAAAGGCAAAATCTTCCTCTGCCGCTGGCTGGCGATCCCTTTGTTCAGACTTAAGCCGCTGCTGCGCCAGCCAGCGCTGGAGCGCGTTTTTGGCCACCGCAAGATTATTCCGCGCTGCGGCGTGGTTCGGCATATAGACCAGCGCATTACCGAAACTGTCCACCGCTTCGGCGTAGCGGCCTAAGGTATAAAAGGCGTTACCTAAATTCAACAGGGCTTCGGCTCGCTGTTGCGCCGTGGGGGCAAACCATACCGCCTGTCTGAAATAGAGCAGTGAACGCTCACAGGCTTTCAACTGACAGGCGGCCCAGCCCGCTGCCATCTGCGCTCGCCAGGTGTGGATGCTTGCCAACGCCTGCTCCGCCTCCACCCAGCGGTGTTCTCGGTACACCTGCCAGGGATCCACCTGAGATGGCTGGGCCCACGCCACACCCAGCAACATCGCCCACAGTAGCCATGCCCGCCTCATCTTACCGCCTCCTCCAGCGCAGAGGCCAAAAGGCCAGCAACAGCATCAACCAGGCGAACAACATGGGCCACTGGCGCAGGCTGTGCCATTGCCACTGGCGCACGTCCAGCGCCTGAGATGTCTGCTGCTGCAGTTGCGCCGCAATGGCATCGGCCACATCCGCCTGATAATCCCAATACGCCCCGCCCAATCGCGCGGCCAGCCGCTGCAGTTGCTCCCGTTGCAACCCGGATTGGGCGGGAGCGTTGCGGAAATAGAGGGGCTTGCCATCGGATTTCTGCACCACACCACCCGAAACTGTGCCCACACCGGTGATGATCAGCGCCAACTGCTTGCCATAGCGGTTCAGATTGGGAGTGGCCTGCTGCGTTTCCCAATAAGGCGCATGCCCATCGGTTAACACCCACACCGTCGCTTGGCGCCCCGCCAGGGCCTGCGACGTCTCATCCAGCGCCACCTCCACGCGACTGCCACGCGTAGGCAAGGTGTCCGCCTTTGCCACCTTGAGAAAATAGCGCAACACCGCCCGATCCGTGGTCAACCCATGCACCCAGTGGCTATGACCATCAAAAACCCGCAGGCCAATACGACTGGTCTCCGGCAGGCGCGCCGCCACCGCATCGATCAACGCCTTCGCGGCACCCAAACGGCTGGGAGCCACATCCGTCACGGCCATGGAGCGAGACAAGTCCAGCAGGATCACCACATCGCTGCCGACGGCCTGAGCCGTATCCGCTTTAGGCGCGCCCCACTGGGGATGGGCCAAGGCCACCACCCACAGACTCCAGGCCAGGGCCAAAGCCCACAGCGCCACGGCTCCCCGCCCCTTTCCTGCGGCATTGACCTGCACCCAGGGTAATAGGGCTTCGTCCGCATAACGCTGAATAATGCGCTGTCGCAGGCGGCGCCAAACCCACGCCAACACCGGCGGCACCACCAGCAGCAACAGCCAAACCGGCTGCTCAAAGCGGAACATTTCCACCCTCCCGACGCGCCAGCCACCATATCAGCGCCCCATACAGCCCCATCAGCGCCAGCAACACACCCATCAGCCACGGGCTGAAATCCTGCCACTGTTTGATCTGACGGCTTTCCGTCCAGCGCGTACCTGTCTTGCGCTCAATTGCCGCCAACGCCTGCTGCAAGCCATCGGCATCATGGATGGCAAAAAACTGTCCGCCTGTCAGCGACGCTAATTGACGCAAAGGACCCGCATCCAGCGGTTGGAAGATCAACCCGGCAGTCTCCCGGGCGCGCGCCTTCCCCGCCCCCACACCCACCGTAAAGAGAGGCACCTTACGCGCCTGGGCCAGAGCCACCACTTGCGTCAGGCTGATATGACTGGGACGGTTGATGCCATCGGAAATCAACACCACCGCATCCAGATTCTCCTGCCGCAACGCCAGCCCCAACCCGGCACCCACCCCTTCATCGGTGCGACCCAGCAGATAGGGTTGCAGGCGCGAGAGGGTGTCGATAAACAGTTGACGATCCTGAGTTTGGGGCAACCATGTGGCCGCCTGCTCCCCATAGAGCACCAAACCATAGCGCCCCTGATCCAGACGCTTCATCAGCGCTTCCAGCGCGCCTCGCACCGCATCCATGCGGCTCACGGGGGCATCGTCTGAGCTATAATCCGGCAGCGTCATGGTGACCGAACTTTCCACCACAAATGCCAGCTGATGCCGGGCGTGCACCGTTTCCACCTGCTGCACCACCTGCTCCCGCCCAGGTTGCATCAAAGCCAATACCCCTACCACCACCATCACATTTTGCAGCAGACGCAACCACCAGGGGGGTCCCCCTAAAATTTTCACGGCCGATTTTTTCGCCCCTAAAAAAACATGGAAAAAGGGGTGCCTGAAGTGGCCGGTACGGCCATTTTTGACAATTTCCAGTAAATTCTGACCACCAAAGCGCCGATGCAGGATCCACCACAGCGGCAGCAGCATCAGCAACCAGCCCCAGTAAGGTTGTGCAAAGGTGATATCCGTCATGGCCGCACCTGCCGTAACAACTGCTTCAACTGGTGGATGGTTTCATGTGAAACATGGGGGGCGAAAGCGATGCGCTGCAACGCATGGGAGAGGCGTGGGGGCAGACGACGCCACAGTCGGCCATAGACCTGACGCGCAATCGTTTGCGCCGTGCGTTCATTCACCCGCACCCGCTGCCACCAGAGCCAGAGTCGCCAGCGTTGCCAGATGAGCAATAAAAGGATCAGCACCCCTAATCCCGCCACCAGCCACAACCATGGCTCAGCGTTGGACGCTATCACCGCAGGTGGCGGGCTTACCTGAACCATGGGCGCTAAAGAAGGGATCGCTTCAGCCATGGGCATACTCCGTCAACGGCTGATGGGCCTGCAGGCGATACAGCTCAAGACCGGCGCTCAGCAATTGGCGGCGATGCTGAGCGAAACGCTGACGCGCCGTTTCATTGTAGGTTGCGGCCTGTGCCGTATCCACCGCTTTGCGCCGTTGGCCAGACAAATCATGCAGCACATACCCGCCCATGTCCGGTAGTTCGATTTCCACCCTATCCTGTATCCAGATGGCCTGGGCCACCTTGTGAGGCGCTTGCGCGCCCAACCAGCGGGCGAAACGCACATCCATGTCCCACAGATCACCAATCAACACCAGCAGACTACCCGCCGGCAACTGCTCTACCGCCAGAGTCAGATTCTCCCAACCATCCGGCGTAGGCTCCCCGGGCGGACACGGCTGGTTGAGCAGAGCGGTCGCCTGATCAAAAGCGCTTTCTCCACTCAGCACCGGCGATAGCGCGCCCTGGTCATGCAACGGCTGAAGCTGCACCGCCATGCCTTCCCGGGCAGCCAGATAGACCAATGCCAACGCCAGCCGTACCGCCTGAGCCACTTTGGGACGTACCCGGGTGCCAAAGCGCATCACATCCCGTTGATCCACAGCAATAA
This sequence comes from Sulfurivirga caldicuralii, assembly GCA_015661715.1. Taxonomy (GTDB): domain Bacteria; phylum Pseudomonadota; class Gammaproteobacteria; order Thiomicrospirales; family Thiomicrospiraceae; genus Sulfurivirga; species Sulfurivirga caldicuralii_A. Next base: position 9,469 of record DQVN01000153.1, on the reverse strand, counting down.
ACAGCCTCGCCTGTCGTTCCTGCTCATACAAACGGGTATAGAGCTGCCCGGTACGGGCGAAGTAGCGCCAGTTCAGTTGGCGGATCGGATCACCCGCTTGATAGGGACGGGACTCCTGATACTCAAAACCGCTGCCCAAATAGGGGGAAGCATAGGGTCCCAACCGCTGCTTCAGGCTAATCAACTGCGCCGCCAGGGTATCGCACCCCTGATCGCACTCTTCGGTCAGGGCGCGCAGATCATCTTGTGTCAGCAGGGGCTGGTCGGGGCGCATTTTATTCCACCGGCACCTCAACCCGCTCGATCAAACGGGCGATGACCCGATCCTTATCCCAACCGGCGGCCCGGCCCTGATGGGAAAGGGCAATCCGATGACGCAGAATATCGCCCAGAAGCGCCTGCACATCATCAGGTATGACAAAATCCCGCCCATCCAGCCAAGCACGCGCCGTACAGGCATGTAGCAGCGACAGGGTGGCCCGAGGCGAAGCGCCAAAGGCCAATACCCCCTCCAACGCCTCATCCAGCCGCTGCGGATAGCGGGTCGCGGTGATCAGCTTGACCATATAGCGTTCCACCGCCTCGCTCACATGCACCTCCGCAAGCTGTGTCCGGGCGGACAGCACCTGCTCAGGCGTCACCAACCCCGCTGGCACAGCAGGCTGCTCAGCAAAATGGCGCGCCTTATCCAGTCGCAAAATGGCCAGCTCAGCGGTCTCATCGGGATAGTCCAGCAACACATGGAACATAAACCGATCCAACTGCGCCTCCGGCAGGGGGTAAGTCCCGGCATTCTCCAACGGATTCTGCGTGGCCAGCACCATAAACAGCTCCGGCAACGGGCGTGTTTTCCCGCCCGCCGTAATCTGGTGTTCCGCCATGGCCTCCAGTAGCGCGGCCTGCACTTTAGGCGGCGCCCGGTTGATCTCATCGGCCAGCACAATCTCATGGAACAGCGGCCCCGGCACAAAAGTGAGCTGGTGGGTTTCCGGATCGATAATCTCCGAGCCGGTCAAATCAGAGGGCATCAGATCCGGGGTAAACTGAATACGCTGAAAACGGGCCGCCACCGCCTGCGCCAGGGCTTTAACCGCCGTGGTCTTAGCCAACCCAGGCGGACCTTCCAGCAAAATATGCCCACCGGCCAGCAGGGCGATAATCATCCGCTCCACCATAGCCTGCTGGCCGATAATGGCCTGAGTAAGCGTCTCTTTAAGCTGTTGAAATGCCTGCTGCGAGACTGTCATTTAACTGTTCCTCTTCTAAACAAACCCATCGCGAAACACCCTTCGCCGCCGCCCTCTGCCCCAATAGCGCCGCAACGCTACCACGCTTTGATCAGCCACCGCAACGCCCCCCTATTGCGCAAACCGGCACCACCCTCGTAAGCGGATTTTGCCATCCGCCAGGCAAGTTAACGTTGCATTCTATCTTATTTGATTTAACATTCAATTAAATGATTGAATGTCAGGATTAAAAAATGAACCTTAAAAAATCGTTGTACGAACAAGTGGCGCAAATGGCGCAACAGCTCGCCTCGCCCCAACGGTTGGAAATATTGGAATACCTGGCGCAAACACCCCGTAGCGTAGAGGCGCTGGCCCAACTGACCGGCCTGACAACGGCCAATACCTCACGACATCTACAGCAACTGCGCAAATCAGGACTGGTGCATGTGAAACGCCAGGGTAAACAGCGGATCTACTCACTAGCAGGCGATGACATCGTTCAAGCGCTGCGCCACCTGCGCTACAGCGCCGAACGCCATCTTGCTGAAATGGAACAAACATTGAATAAATACTGGCAACAGCAGGGCGAGCTTCCCACCATCGATTTTCAAACCCTTCGCCAACTGGCTGCGCAAGATCAAGTGCTGTTGTTGGATGTGCGCCCACCTGAAGAATATGCTCAAGGACACATACCCGGCGCCTTGAATGTACCGCCGGATCAAATGGAAACCTTTCTGGCCCACTTCGACCCAAAGGACAAAACCGTTGTCGCCTACTGCCGCGGTCCCTACTGCACCTTTTCCCATCAGGCGGTAGCCGCCCTGCGCCAACGCGCCATCCACGCCCTACGCCTGGAAGAAGGCCTGCCTGAATGGCGCGCAGAAGGGGGCATGATTGAAGTGACACAGCCCAACTCGTAAACAGGGCCGATTATCCACCCGTGACAGACACCGATGGGCCACCCGCCTGGTCTATTCCTCCACTTCATCCTTAAAGCGCCTACAGCCAGATCATGGATTAGCGCGGCACAATTACTTTTCCGTTTCTCAGCCCTCTCCGCAATATAGGCTGAAAGCACGCATTAAGCATTAATATCTGACAAGCTCAGCGCGGGATAAGCTTGCGGCATGATCGGTGGATGGCATAACCGTGTTTTTCCAATCGATAAAAACAAAAAAGCCCAGCCAAAACTGGCTGGGCTTTTTTAAAACCCCCTATCTGCGAGGTTAGGTGTCAAAGGCTCGGGAGCTTTACGAGGAGATGACCCAAAAAATGTCTTAACCCTCTATCTGCGAGGTTAGGTGTCAAAGCTAGACTGTTGACCAACAAAGGAGAAAAAGCTATGGGTCTTAACCCTCTATCTGCGAGGTTAGGTGTCAAAGTCGGTCACAGAGGCGTATTGCATAGCTGGCTTGTCTTAACCCTCTATCTGCGAGGTTAGGTGTCAAAGGAAACAACACCTTTGTCAACACTGATGAAGTGCTCGGTCTTAACCCTCTATCTGCGAGGTTAGGTGTCAAAGTGGGTACACAGGTTCAAAATATAGCTGCGCTAGATCGGTCTTAACCCTCTATCTGCGAGGTTAGGTGTCAAAGGGCTGTGTATAACTCTGTTTCCTCAGCACTTTCAACAACTTAGGTATTAAACCTAAGATTTTTTCCAGACGGCCTTTTTCCAATTGAGCCCCCTAAAAAATGGCTCTATAGAAAACTCCCAAAAATATAGATAAAAATCTATTTTTTAAAGAGCGCTGCTTGATCCTGCAACGACAAAGGCGATCACTTCACCTTGCATTGCCGGGTCAAGTTTTTTGCATTATAACCCCCTTGTCTGTTAACTGTCCAATAGCTAAATTGGATTTTTTTACCCGGATTTTGCATAAAGCATGTCGGCTGGGGGTCAACTTGATTCTTAAGGCTGTGGCTTTGCGAGCGGGGCATTGTCAACTTAAGCGGCCGTTGCGGATTGTCTCTTTTGTAGCGCGTGGCGGTGGAAGGGCTAAATGGCTGCTCGCCTGTCTGTCGCCCCTTATAATTGAGGGCCATGTCAACTTTAAGTGACCGTAATTTCGACCCGCTGGTCGAGAAGTTTGAGCAGCGCATTTATGGCACCCTCAAGGGGCGGTTGCGTCTTGAGTTGGTGCAGGCGGATCTGGCTGCACTACGCCAGGGGCCGGTGCTGGATGTGTGGGATGCTGGCTGTGGTTTGGGGCAGATGGCGCTGTGGTTTGCCCAAGCGGGGCACCGGCTGACCTGTTGCGATATTTCCGCGCGCATGCTGGCGCGGGCGCAGGCAGCTTTTGCCGAGGCGCAGATGACGGCCCAATTTCACCACTGCTCCGCACAGGCGTTGGCGGGGCAATTGCCGCAGCAGGATCTGGTGCTTTTCCATGCGGTGATCGAATGGCTGGCGCAGCCGCTGGAGACCTTGGCGCAAGTGGCTGAACGCGTTAAACCCGGCGGGCACCTTTCGCTGCTGTTTTTCAATCACCATGCGCTGGTATACCGCAATGTGCTGCGGGGGAGCTGGCGCTTGCGCTATGTGCTGGAGGAAAAATGGTGGGGCAAGGGTAAAAAACTCACACCGCCGCATCCGCAAAAGCCTGAAGTGCTGGTGAGCTGGCTGGAGGATCATGGCTTTACCATCCGGGCACATACGGGTATCCGTGTGTTTCATGACTATATAGACGAGGAGACCTTGTCGCAGACGGATCTGAATGAGCTGATGGCGGTGGAGCGTAAATACTGCCGGTCGCCCACTTTCCGCAATATGGGCCGTTATATTCATCTGCTGGCACAACGCGAATGAAACGCCGCGCTTTTCTTATCGCTTCATGGGGGATGCTGCTGAGCGCTTGTACTGCCACCGATGTGTATCGGGGTGTGGTTACGGTGCGCCGTCTGCAACGGGGGGATGTGGGTGGCGCTATCACCACCCATCTGCCCAGTGGCGGCCATTTGCTAGGCAGCTACAGCTATAAGACTTTGCTGCGTCAGTTGCTTAATCATGTTGCCCGGCAGTGGGGCGATCAAAAGCTGCCCCGACGCCGTGAGGTGGTGAAGTATACGGATCATTATCGCTCCCGGGCGTTGATTGATTTTGCCCAAGGCGCCATCACTGTGGAAACTCAAAGCGATAAGGCGGCTTTGCAACGGGCTATTGTTCTGACCCTGCTGGCCCCGGAAGATCCTTCCCAATTCGATCTATTCAGCGCGGCCCCACCTAAGCCTGGCCGAACGCCATTTTTGTACCAGTTGGTGGTGGATCATACCGGCAAACCGATCCGCTGGCGTTGGCGTGCCCAACGTTTTGCCGCCTGGCTCATCCGCCATAAACTACAGCGTCAGCGCGACAAACAGGGGAAACCGCGTCTGCGGGTGACCTTTGCCATGGTGGATGATTTCCCCCAGGTGCAGCAGGGCAAATATGTTGCCCATGTGCTGCGCCACAGCCGCCGCTATAAATTGGATCCCGCTCTGATCTGGGCCATTATGGCGGTGGAAAGCAGTTTTAACCCTTGGGCGGTCAGTAGAGCGCCCGCTTATGGGCTGATGCAAATAGTGCCCCATACCGCAGGGCGGGATGTTTACCGCTTTCTCCATGGAAAGGACGGTATGCCCACCCCTCAAACGCTGTTTGTTCCTGCGCATAATATTGAATATGGCTGCACCTATTTGCATCTGCTCAACCGGCGCTATCTGGCTGGCATCGCCCATCCCTTAAGCCGGGAGTATTGTATGATCGCTGCCTATAACACGGGGGCGGGCAATGTACTGCGTGCCTTTGACCGTAACCGGCATCGCGCTTTAAAGCGTATCAACCGTATGGGCCCGCAGCAGGTTTATCGCCATCTGCGCACCCACTTGGCCCATAGCGAAGCCCGGCGCTATGTGCAGAAAGTGGTGCGCGCCAAGGCACGTTACCGCCACAGTTGAGGACTATTTCCATGTGGGAAACCTTACAACACACCACCTAGTTCCAGTTGATCATGGTGACACTTTTCGGGTTTTTTAACGGGGCTGGAAATCCGTGAGTATCGGCTGAATTTCGGCCAGGAAGAGCCTCAACGCTACCTGGGCAGCACGCGCACCTATACCTTTATTGCCTCGGTTGGATGCTGGCTCTGCTGAGCCCCTGGAGTTTTTACATTGGGCTTGTCGCGCTGACGCTGCTCTATGCCCTGCTCTATTGGACACAACTGAAGCATAACCAGACCAGCATTATCACCCTTCTCATCGCCCTGCTGGTCTATCACTACGGTTTGCTGATTCAACAGTTCCCGCTGTGGCTTCTGGTGGCGGTCTTTGTGGCCATTGTGTTTTTGTTGCATATGCGCAAGCAGATTGTGCAGATCAGCAAGAAACTGGCGCCCCAAGAGCTTTTCACCCTTGCTAAGCTCTTGCTGCTCTCCGCTGTTATCTTGCCTTTGCTGCCCGATAAACAGGTGATCGATTGGTTGTCGATCATCCCCTTTAAAATCTGGCTGGCGGTAGTGGTGGTTTCGGCCATTTCCTACTTTGGCTATGTGGCGCAACGCTATTTTTTCCGGGAGCAGGGCGTCCTGATCACCGCTATCTTCGGTGGGATTTATTCTTCCACCGCCACGACCGTGGTTCTGGCTAAACAGTCAAAGGATGAGCCACAGCCTTACTATCGGCTCAGCGGGGGCATTGTGCTGGCCACCAATATGATGTATCTCCGCCTGTGGGCCATCGCTGCCATTTTCCAGTGGCAAATCGCCAAGATGCTGGCCTTCCCCATGTTTGTCCTGGCGGCCTTATCTGACATGATCGCGTTGCTGCTGCTACGACGAGAGCACCGCCATCATGCTCAATCTATTCCCTTTGAGGATAACCATTACAACCCGCTGGATCTGAAGGTGGCCTTAACTTTGCGGCCCTGTTTGTGCTGATGGCTGCGCTCAACAACTGGGTCAACCACACCTTTGGCAGCACCGGGATGTATACGCTCTCTCTGATTGTAGGCTTTACCGACATTGATCCTTTTGCCCTCTCATTGCTCACCGGTCAGTTCAAAGCAGACGATGCCACCCTGGCTGGCGCCATCATCATAGCCGATGGCGCGAACAACCTGCTCAAGGCTGTTTACGCCTGGTGGTTTGGTCACCGTGACACCGGATACCTCAGCGGCTTGTGGTTGAGCTTGTCAGGGCTGATCACCATTAGCTGTGGGTATTGTGGATGTTTCACATGAAACCTATTAGGGCGTATTGGGAGAAATACCCTCCAGGCTGGCGGCACAGAATATTTCGGCAACGTCCTGTCGCCATTTTCGGCGATTTTATTGCGCCACACCGGCGAAGGGAGAAACATCCCTGATGCAATAGGCGGGTTAAAATAGCGCCATGGAGCCGTTCAATAGCCAGAAAGACACCTTGTTTCACCGGGCGGAGGCCGTAGGCGCCTTTCAGTTCGACCGTTCGGTGGCGGCGGTGTTTCCAGATATGATCAGCCGTTCGGTGCCGGGTTATCACACCATTCTTACCGGTATCGGTGAGCTGAGCGCCCGCTATGCGCAACCTGGAACCCGATTGTATGATCTGGGCTGCTCCCTGGGGGCGGCTGCCTTGACCATGCGCCGCGCTTTGCCGCAAGACTGTGGCTGTGAAATTGTCGCTGTGGACAACAGCCCCGCCATGCTGGCGCGAGCGCAAGAGTATATCGAGGCCTGGCGCTCGTCCATTCCCATCCAGCTACGCTGCGAAGATGTTCTGGATACGCAAATCGACAACGCCTCAATGGTAGTGATGAACTTTACCCTGCAGTTTATCGATCCGGCTCAGCGGGAGGGGGTGTTGAGCAAAATCTTTACCGGCCTACGCCCCGGCGGTTTGCTGATCCTGTCGGAAAAAATCCACTTTGACGACCCCACCCTGCAGGAAGCCGTGGAGCATTTGCATCTGCAGTTCAAACGCGCCAATGGCTACTCCGAGCTGGAGATCAGCCAGAAGCGGGCGGCACTGGAAAATGTGCTGATTACCGATACGCTGCAGACCCATCTGCAGCGGTTGAAACAGGTGGGCTTTACCCACGTGGGGCCATGGTTTCAGGCGTATAATTTTGTTTCCCTGAGCGCATTCAAGGCCCCGGCATGATCAGCCATTTTTACCACCATCTGCATAACTTTTGGCCGCTGCTGGAACAAGACAAGGCATTCAAGACCTGGCTGCGCCAACTGCCGGAACGGTTAAGTGAAGCGCTGGACCCGGATGGACACGGCCATCTGCCCCGCTTTCAAACAGCGCTGCAAGCGGCAGCTCGCCTGCCGCAGGCGGAGCGTGTCCATCTCAACCAGCCCGCCATTACCGCCACCGGCACGCTGGATAAGGAAGAGCAACCAATCCTCATCGAGGCCGCGCGCAAGCTGATGCCCTGGCGCAAAGGCCCTTATCAACTGTTTGACCTGTATATCGACAGTGAATGGCGTTCTGATATCAAATGGGCGCGAATCTCTACCCACCTGCCGGATTTGACTGGACAACGCATCCTCGATGTGGGCTGCGGTTCCGGCTACCACTTATGGCGTATGCGTGGTGTCGGCGCCCGCATGGTGGTGGGCATTGACCCGACGCTACTGTTTCTGGCCCAATTCCTGTTGGTGCGCCATCTGTTGGGCGAACATCCGGTTTGGTTTCTGCCGCTGGCGCTGGAGCAGCTCCCTGAACCGGTTAACGGCGCTTTTGATCTGGTCTTCAGCATGGGTGTGCTCTACCATCGGCGCAGCCCCATGGATCATCTGCTGCAACTTAAGGCCCAACTGAAACCGGGCGGCACTTTGGTATTGGAAACCCTGGTGGTGCCGGATGACTTTGGCCAGCTACTGGTGCCGCAAGGGCGCTATGCGCAGATGAAAAATGTCTGGTTCATTCCCTCCGTGGCGGAGCTGAGCCGCTGGTTGACGCGCTGCGGTTACCGGCGCATCCGCCATGTGGACACCACGCCAACCACGGCGGAAGAACAGCGCGCCACCGACTGGAGCAAGGGTCAGTCCCTCAACGATTTTTTGGATCCTCGGGATCCCAGCCGCACGGTAGAGGGCTATCCCGCCCCGCTACGCGCCACCGTGCTTGCGGAGAAATAAACTATGCATGAGCAGTTGCAAACCCTAATCGAAACCCTCAACCAGCACATTATCAGCCAGCCAATCCTGGTGGAACGCATGGTGATCGCTTTGTTGAGCGAAGGTCATCTGTTGGTGGAAGGCCCGCCGGGGCTGGCCAAGACCAAAGCCATTCGCACCCTGGCTCAATTGGTGGAGGGAGACTTTCACCGCATCCAGTTCACCCCGGATCTCTTGCCCTCTGACATTACCGGCACCGACATCTGGCGGCCGGAAACCGGCGTATTTGAATTTCAACCGGGGCCCATCTTCCATAACCTGATTCTGGCCGACGAAATTAACCGCGCCCCGGCCAAAGTGCAGTCCGCCCTGCTGGAGGCCATGGCGGAGCATCAAGTGACCGTGGGGCAGCGCACGCTGAAGATGCCGGATCTGTTTATGGTCATGGCGACGCAAAACCCCATTGAGCAGGAAGGCACCTATCCCCTGCCGGAGGCCCAACTGGACCGTTTCATGCTCAAGGTGGTGATCGACTATCCCACCGATGCCGCGGCTGAGGAGCAAATTCTGCAACTGGTGGAAAATGAAGCCCGCCACACTTTGCCGCCCCTGCCTGAACCCATCTCTCAGCAAACCCTGTTCGCGGCACGCCAGGCAGTGCTGGCGCTACACATGGCCGACAGCATCAAAACCTATATCGTGCAACTGATTCTGGCCACCCGTCGGGCGGACAAATATGATGCGCAACTGGCTAAATGGATTCAATATGGAGTCAGCCCCCGTGCCACCCTGGCGTTGGCCCGCGCCGCCCGCGCCCATGCCTGGTTAAACGGTCAATCCTTTGTCAGCCCCGAGGATGTGCAGGCCGTGGCTGCGGATGTGCTGCGCCACCGCTTACTGCTCACCTTTGAGGCCGAAGCCGAAGGCATGGATGCGGATGCCGTTATCGAGCGGCTCTTGCAAATCGTGCCCGTGCTTTAGGGTTTCACATGAAACATGAAGGTATCTATACCACCCTGGCTGAGCTGACCGCCTGGTGCCATCGGCTGAAACGGCGCAAACTGACCGGCACGCAGCAGCTCATCAGCCAGATGGGTGGGCAGGTGCGCACACCACGCAAGGGTCGGGGCATGGAATTTGCCGAGGTGCGCCCCTATCAG
>DQVN01000144.1 GCA_015661715.1 Sulfurivirga caldicuralii | reverse complement strand
TCAAATCGCCCTCATTCTCGCGATCCTCGTCATCCACCAGGATGACCATCTTACCCTGACGGTAATCCTCGATAATCTCTTCAATCGGACTGATCATACAAAGCCTCGATCTGCCAACAGCATTTTAAACCGCTCATCATCATCGGTTGTTTCCACCGGGGCGCTCAACAGGCGCTCCAAATACCGCGCCACCAGATCCACCTCCAGATTAACCGCCATGCCCTGCTGCCAATATTGCACAGTGGTTTTTTCCCGCGTATGGGGCACGATATTGACATCGAAATGCGCACCATCGACCGCATTCACTGTCAGACTGATCCCATCAATGGTGATGGAACCCTTTGCGGCAATATAGCGCGCCAAAGCCACGGGCGCTTCAATGCTGTAGCGCCAACTGCGCCCTTCCGGGCGGATGTCCACCACCCGGCCGACCCCATCCACATGGCCACTGACCAGGTGCCCGCCCAACCGATCCGCCAAACGCAAAGCCTTCTCCAGATTGACCGCATCTCCCGCCTTTTTTGTGGCAAAAGTGGTCACCGACAAGGTCTCCGCCGAAATATCGGCGACAAAGTGCCGCCCATCCAACTCAATGGCGGTTAGGCAGACACCGGATGTGGCAATACTATCCCCCAACTGCACATCCGACAATTCCAGATCGCCCGTATGAACGGTCAAACGCCAATCTTCACCCTTCGGCTCGATACGCGCAATATGTCCCACCGCCTGAATAATTCCCGTAAACATTACCGCCTCCGCTGCAGGATGTGCCAACTGTCTTGCCCCACGCGCCGTTGCTGTATGCGCTGCCAACATAGCTTATCACTCAATGTGCGCACAGCGGGCAGATGCAACACATCCAGCCCTTCATCTCCCAGGACACAGTCCGCCTGAAACCAGTGCACCTCATCCACCACATCATACGCCATGGCTGCACCACTGAGCCTTGGCCCCGCTTCCAACAGCACATCCCGGACGGCGTATTCAGTCGTCAAATGGTGCAGCAGTGAGCGCAAATCAATAGGTTCACCCTTTTGCTGAGAGAAAGCCACCACTTCCGCGCCTAGCGTGCGCAGTGCATTGACCGTCGCTTTATTTTCCGTCAACGCCTGCTCGCTGGTAGCAATCAGCGTTGTGCCGGGCAACTGCAGCATGCTTGCCGTCTGCGGCATGCTCAACCGGCTGTCCAACACCACGCGCAAAGGGTGACACAAGGCTTCATCCAATCCTAGTGCTTCACACTTTTCTTCCGGTAGGCGCACATTCAATAGCGGATCATCGGCCAACACTGTGCCAATCCCTGTCACCACGGCACCGCTGCGGGCCCTGAGTAGATGCCCCTGATATCGGGCCGCTTCTGCGCTGATCCACTGACTGCTGCCATCGGCCGCGGCCACCTTACCATCCAAGCTGGTGGCCAGTTTCAGGCGCACATAGGGCAACCCCTCGGTCATAGCTTTGACAAAGCCAGCATTGAGCTGCCTGGCCTCATCGGCCATCAACCCTATATCCACCTGAATACCATGACGACGTAACCACGCAATACCCTGTCCTTGCACTTGCGGGTTGGGATCCACCATGGCTACCACCACCCGCGCCACACCTGCATCAACCAGTGACTGGGCACAGGGGGGCGTCCTGCCCCAGTGGCTACAGGGCTCCAGGGTCACATATGCCGTTGCCCCCTGCGCCTGCGCCCCGGCCTGCCGCAGCGCCAGAACTTCTGCATGGGGGCCGCCGGCCTTCTTGTGCCACCCTTCACCGACGATACGCCCGGAATTAACCAGCACACAGCCCACCGCCGGGTTTGGCCGTGTACTATAAAGTCCCCGCTGCGCCAAACGCAGCGCCCGCGCCATGAAATGGGCATCCTCTGCGGTCAGACTCATGTTTTATTTTTATCCACCTTGGCCGCGGTCTGCTGCATCAAACGCTCAATCTCTTCACGAAAGGCATTCACGTCCTGAAATGAACGATAGACGGAAGCAAAGCGCACATAAGCCACCTGATCCAGCTCGCGCAACGCCTCCATGACCATCTCGCCAACCCGGCTGGCAGGCACCTCGCGGGCACCCTCGCTCATCAACCGCTGCGTAATGTTGTGAATGATCTGCTCAATGGCTTCACTTTCCACCGGGCGTTTTTCCAAGGCCTTGATCAACCCACGACGAATTTTCTCTGGATCAAACCGCTCCCGATTGCCATCCCGCTTGATGATACGGGGCAACGAGAGTTCCGCCACCTCGTAGGTGGTAAAGCGCTCGCCACAGGCCTGACAGTGACGGCGGCGGCGCACCTGTGCTCCCTCCTGCGCCAGGCGAGAATCAATCACCTTAGTATCATCAGCGTGACAAAATGGACACCGCATGCACTGCTCCTGAACACCAACAAAAACGCCCGGTCAAAGCCGGGCGTCTATTGTAGCCGATCCGGCAACCATTACCGATAGACCGGAAAACGGCCACACAGATCCAGAACCTTCTGTTTTACATCGGCTTCAACAGCACGGTCCCAACTTTCATTTTCCTGATCACAGGTATCGATAATATCACACATCCAGTGCGCCAACTGCGCACACTCCGCCACCTTAAAGCCACGGGTGGTAATAGCAGGCGTGCCCACACGGATACCACTGGTCACGAAAGGACTCATGGGGTCATTGGGCACCGCGTTTTTATTCACGGTTATATTGGCCGCACCCAATGCCTCATCCACCAGCTTGCCCGTCAGCCCCTGATTGATGAAACTGACCAAAAACAGATGATTTTCCGTGCCACCGGAGACCACATCATAGCCGCGCTCAACAAATACACTGGCCATGGCTTTGGCATTCTCCTTAACCTGCTTGGCCCACGCTTTGAACTCAGGCTCCATGGCCTCTTTGAAGGCGACCGCCTTGGCAGCGATCACATGCACCAACGGCCCGCCCTGAATACCTGGGAAAATCTTGGAATTGATTTTCTTTTGCAGCGTCTCATCCAATCCCTTGGCCACGATCAGACCCCCACGCGGCCCCCGCAAGGTTTTGTGGGTGGTGGTGGTCACCACATGGGCATGTTCAATGGGTGAGGGATACTCCCCTGCCGCCACCAGACCGGCCACATGGGCCATATCCACCATCAGATAAGCGCCCACCTCATCGGCGATCTTACGGAATTCGGCCCAGTCCACCACCTGAGAATAAGCGGAGAACCCGCCCACAATCACCTTTGGCCTGGACTCGCGGGCCAGCCGACGCACTTCATCATAGTCAATGCGCACTGTCTCACTATCAATGCCGTACTGTACGGAGTTGAACACCTGTCCGGAGAAGTTCACCTTGGCACCATGGGTCAGGTGACCGCCGTGGGCCAGGCTCATGCCCAATAAAGTGTCCCCCGGGTTCATCAGTGCGAGAAATACGGCTGCATTGGCCTGGGATCCGGAGTGGGGCTGCACATTGGCAAAATCTGCACCAAAGAGTTCGCACGCCCGATCAATAGCCGTCTGCTCCACAATGTCCGCATACTCACAACCGCCGTAGTAGCGCTTGCCCGGATAGCCCTCGGCATATTTATTGGTGAAAACGGAACCCTGCGCTTCCATGACCCGCGGACTGGTATAGTTTTCAGAGGCAATCAGCTCCACATGCTCTTCCTGGCGGCGCGCCTCTTTCTCGATGGCCTCCGCAATGACATCGTCATACCCGCGAATGGTCATGGTTTTTGCAAACATCCTCGACTCCATTTTCTCTGTTTGTGAAAGGCGGTTATTCTATCAGCTCATTTCCTGCAAGACCATGAACAGCTTTTTATAATAAGTGACATTTATTCATGCAGCGGAGTCACGAAAACGCATGGCACAGTACATCTACACAATGAACCGGGTGAGCAAGGTTGTGCCGCCCAACCGCTATATTCTTAAAGACATTTCGCTCTCTTTCTTTCCTGGCGCCAAAATTGGCGTGCTGGGCCTCAATGGGGCAGGGAAATCCACGCTGCTGCGCATCATGGCGGGCGTGGACAAGGAGTTTGAAGGGGAAGCTCGACCGCAGCCAGGGATCAGAATCGGCTATCTGCCACAGGAGCCGCAACTGGATGAGAGCAGGGATGTGCGCGGCAATGTGGAAGAGGGACTGGGTGAGCTCAAAGCATTGCTAGCGCGTTTTAATGAAGTGACCGCTGCCTTCGCTGACCCGGATGCCGATTTTGACAAACTGCTGGCGGAACAGGCCGAACTCCAGGACAAAATTGAAGCCACTGGCGGCTGGGAGTTGGAGCGCAAATTGGAAATCGCAGCGGATGCCCTGCGCCTACCGCCCTGGGATGCGGATGTGAGCAAACTGTCTGGCGGTGAAAAGCGCCGCGTGGCCCTGTGCAAACTGCTGCTCGCCCAACCGGATATGCTGCTGCTGGATGAGCCCACCAACCATCTGGACGCTGAATCCATCGCCTGGCTGGAACGCTATCTCCATGACTATCCGGGTACTGTGGTCGCCATCACCCATGATCGCTATTTCCTCGACAATGTCGCCGAGTGGATCCTGGAGCTGGATCGTGGCGAAGGTATCCCGTGGAAAGGCAACTACTCCAGTTGGCTGGAGCAGAAAGAAAAGCGCCTGGAGATGGAAGCCAAACAAGAACAGGCCCGTATCAAAGCCATGCAACAGGAGCTTGAGTGGGTGCGCAGCAACCCGAAAGGACGGCAGGCCAAATCCAAAGCGCGTATCCAGCGTTTCGAAGAGCTGGCCAACCGCTCTATGCAAAAACGCAATGAAACCAACGAGCTCTATATTCCGGTGGCTGAACGCTTAGGCAATAAGGTGATTGAAGCCAAAAACATCACCAAAGCCTTTGGAAACCGACTATTGATAGATGACCTGTCATTCAATGTCCCACCAGGCGCCATCGTCGGCATTATCGGCCCCAATGGCGCAGGCAAATCCACCCTGTTCCGCATGATTATCGGCCAGGAGCAGCCCGACCGCGGCACCATTGAGATCGGTGAAACGGTCAATCTTGCCTATGTGGACCAAAGCCGTGATGCCCTGGACCCCAACAAGACCGTCTGGGAAGAGATTGCTGACGGACAGGACATCATTCGGGTGGGCAACCATGAGATCAACTCTCGCGCCTATGTCAGCCGTTTTAATTTCCGCGGCAGCGATCAACAGAAATACATCAGTCAGTTATCAGGGGGGGAGCGCAACCGGGTTCACCTGGCCAAAATGCTGCGCGCCGGCGGCAATGTACTGCTCCTGGATGAACCGACCAACGACCTGGATGTGGAAACGCTGCGTGCGCTGGAGGAAGCGCTGCTCGAATT
>DQVN01000077.1 GCA_015661715.1 Sulfurivirga caldicuralii | reverse complement strand
GGTGAGTGTGAGCTGCAGGATGTGGCCTTTGAGTATGGCGAGGATGTTGGCAAATACTCTGAGGCTAAACGGGTGGTGCCGGATCACGACATAGGTCCGCTGATCGCTACGGATATGACCCGGTGTATCCACTGCACTCGCTGCGTGCGCTTTGGTCAGGAAATTTCCGGTTTGATGGAGTTGGGTGCAGTTGGCCGCTCAGAGTGGATGGAGATCACCACCTATGTGGGTAAGAGCATGACCTCGGAAATTTCAGGCAATATTATTGACCTGTGCCCGGTAGGGGCTTTGACCTCCAAACCCTTCCGTTATAAGGCCCGCGCTTGGGAGCTGAAAGCATCCCCTTCTATTGCTGGTCATGACAGCATTGGGTCGAACATTGAAGTGCATACCTATCATGGTAAGGTAATGCGCGTCGTGCCTCAGGATAATGAAGCCATCAATGAGGTTTGGTTGTCTGACCGGGATCGTTTCGCTTATGAAGGTGTCAACAGCGAAGACCGCCTCATCGTACCTAAGCTGCGCCACAAAACACAGTGGGAAGAACTGGAGTGGGAAGAGGCGCTGGAAGCGGTTGTTAATCGTCTCAAGCCCTATCTGGATCAGCCCGAACAGATAGGAGTGCTTGCCTCTCCCAATGCAACCATTGAAGAGCTGTATTTGTTGCGGAAACTCTGCCACAATCTGGGTATCGCCCATTTGGATCATCGGTTGCGTCAGCTCGATTTCAGGGGTGAGGATGCAGGTGTGATTGCGCCAATGCTTCAGCACCCTTTGCCTGAAGTCGAGTCACTGAAGCAGATTTTGCTGGTGGGAAGCGATCTGCGCCAAGAATTACCTTTATTGAATCTACGCGTTCGCAAAGCACAACTGGCTGGCGCCCAGGTGCGTGTGCTCAATTCGGTGGACTATCCATTCACCTTTGATCTGGCGGACAAACATATTGCCAAACCCAGTGCCCTGAAACAGCAGTTGGCGGCCATGGTCAAGGTAGCCATGGGCGATGTTTCAGATCCAGCGCTGAGCGGTGTTAAAACCAATGAACAGGCCGCCCAATGGGTCGAGGCGCTGAAACAACCGGGTAGCGCGATTTTCCTTGGTGCGATTGCCCGAATGCAGTCAGACTATGCGGAGCTGGCTCGCTTGGCGGCCCTGTTGGCCAAGGCCACTGGCGCCAAGTTGAGCATTCTGCCCATGGGCGCCAATGAGGTCGGTGCCCACCAGATTGGTTTTCTACCCCACAAAGGGGATCATGCCGGGCAAATGCTGCAGCACGGCAAGAAGGTCATGATCCTGTTGGGGGTGGAGCCCGAATATGACACCCTATACGGTCAGTTGGCGCTGGATGCGCTTGAGCAGGCGGAGTTGGTTATTAACCTGACAGCCTTTGAAACCGAAGCCATGCGCCGCTACAGTGATATTCTCCTGCCTATTGCCACCTACTTTGAAACGGCGGGTACCTTTGTCAATGCCCATGGACAGTGGCAATCGTTTAAGGTGTCCGCTGAAGCCCCCGGCGATGCCAAGCCAGCATGGAAGATCCTGCGAGTGTTAGGCAACATGCTAGATGTGGACGGTTTTGACTATGTCCATGCTGATCAGGTCCGTGAGGAAGCCCAGGCGCAGTCTCAGACATTGACAGCGCCTGAATCCTTCGCTGATCGGAATGTGCAAATCGATTTACGGGGCGGCGCAGAGATGGAAATCGTCCCGCGTCTATCTCTGTATAGTGTAGATCCCATTGTGCGCCGTTCACAGCCTTTACAGCAGGCGGCGGGGGCACCGCAAGCAGTTACTGAAAGTAATCAGCCCGTTGATGAGCTGACCCTGTGCTGCGGTGATACCTGTATGACGCTGCCCAATAGAGCCAATGAGGCAGTTGCAGCGGGTACAGTTGTGGTGCCTGTGGCGATTCCGGAAACCCTATCCGTGCCTGTGGCCTGTGCCCGGGTTAAGCAATAATGTGTGAGGCAGCTTATGTTTGAAGCATTGCAACAGTGGCTTTCCGGTTGGATGTGGGACTGGTTGGCCATTCTGATTACGCTGTTGATTCAGGCCGTAGTCGTGATTCTGCCGATCATGCTGGCGGTGGCCTATCTGACCTATGCGGAGCGCAAGGTGATCGCCTATATGCAGGTGCGTATGGGGCCTAACCGGGTGGGGCCTTATGGTTTGCTGCAGCCCATTGCGGATGCCGTCAAGCTGATGTTCAAGGAGATCGTCCTCCCCAGCCAGTCAAACCTCTATTTATTCTTGATTGCGCCAATTCTGGCCATTGCGCCGGCAATTGCTGTCTGGGCGGTGGTGCCCTTTGCTCCGGGCTGGGTGGTGGCCGATATTGATGCTGGTGTCCTCTATGTGCTCGCCATTGCTTCGATTACGGTCTATGGCGTGGTGGTGTCTGGTTGGGCATCCAACTCTAAGTATGCCTTTTTGGGCGGTTTACGTTCCTCTGCGCAGAAGATCTCCTATGAGATTGCCATGGGCTTTGCGTTGGTGACCGTGCTGATGGTGGCGG
Organism: Sulfurivirga caldicuralii; assembly: GCA_015661715.1. Lineage (GTDB taxonomy): Bacteria > Pseudomonadota > Gammaproteobacteria > Thiomicrospirales > Thiomicrospiraceae > Sulfurivirga > Sulfurivirga caldicuralii_A. The sequence goes on along the minus strand of DQVN01000077.1, from coordinate 4,993 downwards.
ACACCATGAACTTAAGCAAAATTGTGGAGGGACAGCAAGGGGGTATCTGGCACTGGTACTTGATTCCCTTGCTGCCCATGTTTGTCGTCTACTTTATCGCGGGTGTGGCGGAAACCAACCGGGCGCCGTTTGATATTGCTGAAGGTGAGTCAGAAATCGTTGCTGGATTCCATGTGGAATATTCAGGCATGGCATTTGCCGTTTTCTTCCTGGCGGAATATGCCATGATGATTCTGATCTCCTATATGACCGCCATCATGTTCCTGGGCGGGTGGCTGTCACCGTTTGAAGGCATTCCGCTGCTGGAAACCCTGTTTGCCTGGGTGCCGGCATTTTGGTGGCTGGCGCTGAAAGTGGCGTTTCTGCTGTTCGTCTTCCTGTGGTTCCGGGCCACCTTCCCCCGCTATCGTTATGATCAATTGATGCGGTTGGGGTGGAAGGTGTTTATTCCATTGACGATTGTCTGGGTCTTTGTGGTAATGCTGCTGCATTACTTCAAAGTGGGGCCCTGGTTTAACTGAGGAACAGGCTGATGAGCAATAGCATTCGACACTGGATTAAGACCTTTGGCCTGATCGAGCTGTTCAAGGGGTTGGCCGTTACCGGGAAATATCTGTTCAAGCCTAAGATTACAGTTCGCTATCCGGAGGAAAAGACCCCCATTTCCTTCCGTTTCCGTGGTCACCACGCGCTGCGGCGTTATGAAAATGGCGAGGAGCGCTGTATCGCTTGTAAGTTGTGCGAAGCGGTTTGTCCGGCCAATGCCATCACCATTGAGTCCGAAGAGCGTGAAGATGGCACACGGCGCACTACCCGGTATGACATCGACATGTTCAAGTGTATTTACTGCGGTTTCTGCGAGGAGGCGTGCCCGGTGGATGCCATTGTGGAGTCACGGGTCTTTGAATATGTCTTCTGGGAGCGTGGCGAGAACATTATGACCAAAGAGAAACTGCTGGCCTTTGGTGATAAGCACGAGCAGATCATCGCCGCTGACAAGGCGGCGGATGCAAAGTACCGCTAAGGGTGGGGTGGAGAGATGAGTTTTGCACAGTTGGTGTTCTATGGGTTTGCCGGGATTGCCGTTCTGGCCGCGGTGATGATGATAACAGTGCGCAACCCGGTCAAGGCTGCCCTATGGTTGGTGCTGACATTTGTCAGCGCCGCAGGGGTGTGGCTGATGGCTCAGGCGGAATTCTTGGGGCTGGTATTGATCCTGGTCTATGTGGGCGCGGTATTGGTGCTGTTTCTGTTTGTGGTAATGATGCTGGATATCAATCTGGCGGAGATGAAAGAGGGGTTTGCCCAATATTTGCCCATTGGGATCATCGTTTCTCTGGTGGTGTTCGGATTGATCTATCTGGTGGTCGGTCCGGAACATTTTGGTTTGGATAAGACTGGCCTGCCGCCGGTGCATGGTGAGGATTATAGTAATACTAAGGCGATTGCGGTCCCATTGTATACCCAGCATGCCTATGCCTTTGTGCTGGCCGCTGTGCTGCTGCTGGTGGGGATTGTGGCGGCCATTGCGCTGACCTTGCGCCGACGAGCACCTTCAGAAGCGCTTTATCAGGATATTGATGCACAGGTGCGGGTGTGTGCTGAAGATCGCCTGACCATGGTAAAGATGGCACCTGAAGTTGAGCCGGATCGGGTCGAGCAGGGGGAAGCAGAGGAGAAGCGCTCGTGATCATGTTGTCGGATTACTTATTGTTTGCTGCGGTGCTGTTCGTAATTAGTATGGCCGGCATTTTCCTCAACAGGAAAAACCTGGTCTTGATCTTGATGTGTATTGAGCTGATGTTGCTGGCAGTGAACACCAATCTGGTGGCTTTTAGTCACTATTTGAATGATGTCCAGGGTCAGATTTTCGTCTTTTTTATTTTGACCGTGGCCGCGGCAGAGGCCGCCATTGGTTTGGCGATTCTGGTGTTGGTTTTCCGCCACCGCAGACAGATCCGTGTGGATGACCTGGACGAGTTGAAGGGGTAATCGAGCATGACAGCATTACATACTGTTCTGACCATCATCTTGCTGGCGCCGCTTGTAGGCTCGATTATTGCGGGCTTGTTTGGCCGACAGATTGGACGTAAGGGCGCACACACGGTCACCATAGCGGGTGTGGCCATTTCTACCCTTCTATCCGCATGGGTCTTCTGGCTGTTCATTGTTGAGGGACATGCGCCCTACAATGCTTCCCTCTATACCTGGATGATCAGCGATGGCATCAAATTCGAGATCGGTTATCTGGTGGACAGTCTGTCAGCCACCATGATTTTGGTGGTGACATTTGTGTCGCTGATGGTGCATATCTATACCATCGGTTATATGGATCATGATGAGGATTATCCTCATGACAATCCTTATTACCAGCGCTTCTTCAGCTATATTTCGCTGTTTACCTTCTCCATGCTCGCTCTGGTGCTGGCCAATAACTTCATGCAATTGTTTTTCGGTTGGGAAGCGGTTGGTTTGGTCTCCTATCTGCTGATTGGTTTCTACATGAAGCGTGAATCGGCTATTCAAGCCAATCTGAAAGCTTTCCTGGTTAACCGGGTCGGTGATTTCGGCTTTATCCTGGGGATTGCCGTGATCGTGATGTATTTCGGTACCCTAGACTACTATGAATTTTTTGCCAAGCTGGATGAGCACAAAAACGCCACCATTGACTTCGGTTGGGGTGAAGTGTCGGTAATCACGGCCGCCACGCTGCTTCTGTTTGTGGGGGCGATGGGTAAGTCGGCGCAGATGCCCCTGCATGTGTGGCTGCCGGAGTCCATGGAGGGCCCGACACCCATTTCAGCCCTGATCCATGCTGCGACCATGGTGACAGCGGGTATCTTCATGGTGGCGCGTTTTTCGCCCGCTTATGAACTGTCTGAGGTGGCATTGAGCGTTGTGTTGCTGGTTGGTGCCATCACCGCATTTATGATGGGCCTGCTGGGTATTGTGCAGAACGACATTAAGCGGGTGGTGGCCTATTCCACCCTGTCTCAGTTGGGCTATATGACAGCGGCTTTGGGGGTCTCCGCCTATGCGGCCGGGATGTTCCATGTGGTGACCCACGCTTTCTTCAAGGCGTTGCTGTTCTTGGCGGCGGGCTCCGTGATCATTGCCATGCACCATGATCAGGACATCCGCAATATGGGTGGTTTGAAAAAGTATATGCCGATCACCTATTGGGCGATGTTGATCGGTTCACTGGCGCTGATCGGTTTTCCGGGCTTCTCCGGCTTTTTCTCGAAAGACTCAATCCTGATGGCCACTGCAGCATCGGACCAGTTCGGTGCTGGATTCGCGCATCTGTTACTGGTGGCCGGTGTGTTTGTGACGGCGTTCTATTCATTCCGCATGTTCTTTTTGGTGTTCCATGCGCCGGAAAGTGAATATGTGCGTACCCATCAGATCCACGAGTCCCCTAAGGTGGTGACCGTGCCATTGATCTTGCTCTCTATTCCGGCTGTGTTGGTGGGATGGCCCATGATCGACGGCGTACTCTCGGGCAGTTACTTTGCCGATGCCGTCAAGGTGTTGCCACAACATGATGTCCTGCGTGCTATTTATGACAACGATTACCAGGGTGCTTTCGCCATGGTGTTGCATGGCTTCATGACATTGCCAGTATGGTTGGCATTTGCAGGTGTGGCCTTGGCATACTATCTCTATATCATTAATCCGTCCCTACCTGGTAAGATCCAAAAGGCCTGCATGCCGTGTTACTCCATGCTGGTGTCCGGCTATGGTTTCGATCGTTTCAATGAGATGGTGTTTGTTAGAGGTAGTCGCAGGCTGGGAGAGTTTTTCTGGAAGGTCATTGATCAGACTATTATTGATGGGTGGATCGTCAATGGTTCCGCCAATGCGGTTTCTGTCGCGGCCCGGAGCTGGCGCCAGATTCAGACCGGCTATCTGTACCACTATGCATTTGCCATGATATTTGGTCTGCTGGTGTTATTACTGTGGACACTGTGGTAAGCAGTTCATAATAAAAAAGAGATAACTAAAAGGAATCCTGTTCTATGTCAGTTGGATACCCTATTCTCAGTACGCTGATCTGGCTGCCGATCATTGCGGGTGTGATCGTTCTGTTTGCCGGGCGCAATAATCCGACCCTGGCAAAGTGGGTGTCTCTCGGGGCGGCGATTGTCACATTTCTGCTGTCGCTGCCGTTGTGGTTTGCGTTTGATCGCTCCACGGCGGCCATGCAGTTCGTAGAAAAGATCGATTGGATTCCGACTTATCACATTCAGTACTTTTTGGGTGTGGACGGCCTGTCCATGCCGTTGGTCCTGCTGACCACCTTTACCCAGGTTTTGGTGATTGCTTCCGCCTGGGAGGTGATCAAAGAGCGGGTGGAGCAGTACATGGGGGCTTTCCTGATCATGCAGGGGCTGATGACCGGTGTGTTCGTCGCCCTGGATGCAGTGCTGTTTTATGTATTCTGGGAAGCCCTGCTGATTCCTATGTTTATCGTGATTGGTAAGTGGGGTGGTCCACGGCGTGTGTATGCGACGATTAAGTTCTTCCTGTACACATTCTTCGGCTCCGTCTTCATGCTGGTCTCTTTCCTGTATATGTACTATCAGGTAGGCAGCTTCTCTATTTTGGACTTCCACAGCCTGCAGTTGGGTATGACAGCGCAAATTCTGATTTTCCTGGCGTTCTTTATTGCGTTTGCGGTCAAGATTCCCATGTTTCCAGTTCATACGTGGCTACCGGATGCTCACGTAGAAGCGCCCACGGCCGGTTCTGTTGTGCTGGCGGCGATCATGCTGAAGATGGGGGGCTATGGCTTTGTGCGCTTCAGCCTGCCGATTACACCCGATGCGGCCATGGCGTTGGATTGGCTTGTGATTGTGCTCTCATTGATCGCCATCGTCTATATCGGCTTTATCGCCTTGGTGCAGCATGATATGAAAAAACTGGTGGCCTATTCATCCATCTCGCACATGGGGTTTGTCACATTGGGCATGTTCGTGTTGTATGACATCGC
>DQVN01000140.1 GCA_015661715.1 Sulfurivirga caldicuralii | reverse complement strand
TCAAAGGCCCCTTCATCCAGCAGCATAAACTGAAACTGCGGCTGCCAGGGCTTGAGAAAGGATGGGGCCTGAATCATCTGCTCTAAGGCGGTGGGTGTCGCCAGCGGGTATCGCCATTGTAGAGCACCACGGGCATCACCGGTGGCAGGGCCTGGGCCTGACCGCTTTTGATCAGGGTGCGGTAGAGCAGGATGATGTATTCCAGCAGGCGTAAGGGCATCTCCCCATCCTGGGTGGATTGGAACTCCAGCAGCAGGTAGAGATACAGGGGTTGTCCATCTTTGAAGTACACCTTCCAGATCAGATCGCTTTCCCGTGGATATAAGGCGCCGATGTTTCCCGCTGAAGTGCAAGTGGTCAAGATTCTGTTATAGGAAGGGTATGGATTGGCGCCATGCAGTGTCCATAGGTCTGGGGCTTTGCAATATCAATCCAGCTTGTGCATTAAGCCGGGGTGGGTGAGATTACGGCTTTGGTGATAGAGAGTGATAAGGCCTGCCTTATGGTGTCGAAGAGCAAATGCCCGGTTTTGCCAGATCCAGTTTTTGAATAATGGGTTTGGCTTCATTTGGAGCCACTAACTCAAGGTCTGCGCCGCCAACAAAAACGCCCATTTTGATATATTGGCGGATGAAATAGTTTTTGCCCGCATCGGTTTTGATGGTCAGGCTATTCGGTGAGAATTCGGATTCGGTGGTAATGGTATGCTCCCTATTTCCTTGTACTTGGATGTAGAAAAATGTATTGGATGCGCTTTCACCAATACATTTTCCATCAATCCATAAATCTTTTTTCAAGGCGCTGCCAAAAATACCATCGCGGAAAATATAGACACCCGCTTTACCCTTTTCTGGCGGTGGGAAGCCCTTAATATGGGCGACTTTATCATGGTTGGTTTCCTTGGGGATAGAGGCGCAACCGCTAAGTGTTACAAATGCAATCGTCAGCAGTGTCAGTAAATATTTGCCCTGCACAGTTGTGTCTCCTTTGGTGGAATGAGCGCAGCCCGGCAAATTCCGGGCGGAAAAGATCAAAATTGAGACTGAAGGCCAATGGCAAACCCTGTGGTGTCGTAGTCACTGCCGTTTGTGCTACCACGCATATAGGAAGCATACTCCAGAGTGATGGCGGCTTTAGGACTGAGGCTGTATTCAATACCGCCGCCAAAGCTTAAGCTGGTGTCGGTTTCAGATCTAGAGATAGTGTAACTTCTTCCATATAAAATAGTTGTACTTGAACTAACACTAACCCGGGTGAGACCAAGTAGACCAAAAAATTTAAGATTATGGCCAATTTCATCTGTTTTAGCTACACCATAAAGGCCTAGCAAATTATCGACTTTACCATCAAATTTATCAATGTAATATCCTTGAGAGCGAAAATCGTTTTTTGTCGCTGAATCAATGCCAAATCCAAGGCGTGCTTCCATGGCAAAGTTTTGGTTGAACTGATATCCCAATTTGCCCACTAAAATGGGCAGGTCAACGCTTTTTATAAGATGATTGGATGAATAGCTGGTATGGGTAGCGATAATTTGTACGCCGCCATATAGGTTGTTGGTTTGTTGAGCAAGCGTTGTGGAGCTGGCTAGAGCAGCGGAGAGTAGTGTAGCGGACAGGGTTGTGGTTTTTAGAAGTCGCATCATCCTTTTCCTTTCTTTTGCTGTCAAGATAAAACCTTTTCCAATTCTATGGGTTACCCCCCTGTCAATAAAACTTATTTATTGTGCCTATAAATTTTAATTTCGTTTCCTTTGTAGAAGCGTAGGCAGAGACGCTGAAGGTATGAAAAAACGGATGTTAAGAAAGCCTTTTTCCTCAGGCGTGCCAGATTGTGCCGTAGAGGCCGGGGCGGGTGGCGCCGGTGATGGGGGTGTAGTCCACAGGTTCGTTGCACCAGCGTTTTTTGCCCAGCCAGGCGAAGAGCATGGCTTCAATGGCTTCAGGCGGGGCGGGGTTTGAATGGGTAAAGGTGGTTTGTTGGCGGCCGCCAAACTGGCGGTAGAAGTGCTGTATGTGTTGGATGAGGGTGGGGTTGTAGGCCCCACCGCCGCAGAAAATAACCGTTTTGGGGTTGGCTTTGACCAGGTCATGGGCGATGGTCGCGGCGGTGAGGGCGCAGGCGGTGGTCAGAAGGTCCTGGGGTGCGGGGGGCTGCTCAATTTGCTTCAGCAGCCAGTGGAGGTTGAACTGTTCACGCCCACAGCTTTTGGGTGGGGGCAAGTGGAAATAGGGATGCTGCAGCAAGGTGGCCAGTAGGGCGTCATTGACGCTGCCCTGGGCGGCGATCTGGCCATTCTTGTCGTAGGGCTGATTGAACCAGCGTTGGGCGATTTCATCCATGATGCCGTTGCCGGGGCCGCTGTCCCAGCCCTGTACGCTTTGATCAATCAGGCTGATATTGGCCAGGCCGCCGATATTGACCACAGCCAGCGGCTTGGGCTGGTGGGCGAACAGTTCGGCGTGGAAAGCGGGGGCCAGGGGAGCGCCCTGGCCGCCTAAGGCCAAGTCGCTCTGGCGGAAGCCGGCCACCACGGGGGTGGCGGTGGCAGCGGCCAGGATGGCTGGATCGCCCAATTGCCAACTGGCCCCGTGTGCCGGTGCATGCCATAGGGTCTGGCCGTGAAAACCGATGGCGCTGACGGGGCCATGGTTTTTGAGAAAGGCGTTGATCGCGGCGGTAAAGGCGCGGTTGAGATCTGCCTGCAGCACGCTCAGTTGAGGCAGGGTGGCTTGGGGGCCCGGGAGGCGGTGTAGCGCCTGCTGCAAGGGGGGAGGAAAGGGCGCGGTATCAAAGGCGATCAGCTCGATGCCGTTGGTAAAATCCACCAGGCCCAGGTCGATACCATCGGCGCTGGTGCCGGATAAGACGCCTAAAAAGCGCATTATTCGAAGTTGGCGGCCAGCTGGGTGTCGGCATCCAGACGTTTCAGTGCCGCCAACAGGTGTTGCGCCCGCTGTTTGAATTGGGCGCGATAGGCTTTGGGCATTGGGCCCGCATCTGGAAAACGCACGGTTAGGGGGTCGACATGGTGGCCGTTGATGCGGAATTCGTAATGCAGGTGGGGGCCGGTGGCCCAGCCAGTGCTGCCGATATAACCGATCACCTGTCCCTGTTTGACATAGCCGCCTTGTTTGATGCGGCCAAAACGGCTCAGATGGGCATAGACGGTGGTGTATTTACGCCCGTGTTGCAGAAAGACAACCCGACCATAGCCCCCTTTCCAACCTTTGAAGATGACTTTGCCATTGCCGGTGGCGCGGACTGGGGTGCCGGTTTTGCCGCCATAATCTACGCCGCGGTGGGCTTTCCATTTTTTGTGGATGGGGTGCCAGCGTTTACGGGTAAAGCGGGAGGTGATGCGCACATGGTCCACCGGGTTGCGCATGAAGGCTTTGCGTAGGTTGCGCCCTTTTTCATCGTAGTAGCCGATGGTCTCGTTCTGCTTGTCGGTGAGCAGAAAAGCGCGATAGGTTTTACCGCTGGTATGGATTTCTGCGGCAATAATGCGGCCATCACCGATCAATTCGCCATTGAGGTAGCGCTGTTCATACAGGACTTTGAATGTGTCGCCAGGGCGGAGCTGGCGGGCGAAATCAATGTCCCACTGGTAGAGGTCGGCCAGGTTCATGATGATCTTGTCCGACAGTCCGGCACGCTTGCCGGAGAGATACAGGCTGTCGCTGATGGTGCCGGTGGCGCTGGCGATATGTATGTCTACCGGCAGGCTCACCTTGCGGATCTGCCAGCGTCCCCTCTCTTGTTGGGCGACGATGCGGGTGGTGCGGTTGAGGTGACGCATGATTTCAATGGGACGGCCCGCATCATCAAAGGTCACGGCAAAATCATCACCAGGACGAAAGCGGGTGAGCAGTTTTTGGCGGTCGGCCTGGGCTAAGGCGTAGATGGTGTTGACATCAACCCCGGCGCGTTTGAGCACAGTCTCCAATACATCGCCTTTGCGGGCCTGCACCTGCTTGGCGGTCTGGGCGGCAGGCGTTGATTCGACTTGCTCCAATGTGGGTGCTTGGGATGGGGTCGCCAGAGGGGGGAGGGGAAGCTGAATCAGCGCCAGTTGCTGTTCGCCTTGCGCCTGGCTGTTGAACGAAGTCAGTAGCAGCGCCAGGACACCGGCAACGGCGGATAGGGAGAGCAGACGGGGTAGATGCATTGGGTACCAAGCTATGATCATTAAGTATTATTCAATTTTAATCTCCCTGTGACATAAAACAAGGGTTTAGCAAGGCGTGCCGGTATAATTTGCACCATTTGTACTGTTTGTAGCTTGTCGCACCATAAGCCGGTGCGCCCGCCAGAGCGTTCAAAGGACATAGATAAGATGGCAGGTATTACTGATAACCCGAAAGTGAAGACCTTTCAAGGGCTGATCCACGCCCTGGAGGATTATTGGGCGCAGCAGGGCTGCGTCATCATTCAGCCGTATGACATGGAAATGGGCGCGGGGACTTTCCACCCCGCCACCTTTCTGCGTGCGGTGGGGCCGGAACCCTGGCGAGCGGCCTATGTGCAGCCCTGTCGCCGCCCCACTGATGGCCGCTATGGCGAAAACCCCAACCGCCTGCAGCACTACTACCAGTTTCAGGTGGTGCTCAAACCCTCGCCGGATGAGATTCAGCAGTTGTATCTCGATTCCCTGAGCATGATGGGGATTGATCCCTTGATCCATGATATCCGTTTTGTGGAAGACAACTGGGAATCACCCACTTTGGGCGCCTGGGGATTGGGCTGGGAGGTATGGCTCAACGGCATGGAGGTGACCCAGTTCACCTATTTCCAACAGGTGGGCGGGCTGGAGTGTCGCCCGGTTACCGGTGAGATCACCTATGGGTTGGAGCGCATCGCCATGTATCTGCAGGGGGTGGATTCGGTGTTTGATCTGGTCTGGGTGGACGGGCCGGCGGGGCCGGTCACCTATGGGGATGTGTTCCATCAAAACGAGGTGGAGATGTCCACCTATAACTTCGAGAAGGCCGACACGGAGATTTTATTCCGCCACTTTGATGAGTGTGAGCGGATATTTACCGCCCTGATCGATGATGATCTGCCGCTGCCGGCCTATGAGCAGGTGCTCAAGGCGTCCCACACCTTTAATCTGCTGGATGCTCGCCATGCCATCAGCGTCACCGAGCGGGCACGGTATATCGGACGGGTGCGCAATATGGCGCGTCAGGTGGCGCAGGCTTATTACGACCGCCGCGAGGCGCTGGGTTTCCCGCTGGTGAAGGAGGGCAAATAATGGAGCGTAAGGATTTTCTATTCGAGCTGGGCACGGAAGAGCTGCCGCCGAAAGCGCTGAAACGGCTGCGCGATGCCTTGCGGGATGAAATCATCAAGGGCTTGGCTGAGGCGGAACTGGCGCATAATGAAGTGGAGGCCTATGCCACGCCGCGGCGTTTGGCGGTGTTGGTGCGTCAGTTGCAGACGCGCCAGCAGGATCGCCAGATCGAGCGTCGCGGGCCGGCCAAACAGGCCGCCTTTGATGCCGACGGCACCCCTACCAAAGCGCTGGAAGGCTTTGCCCGTAGCTGTGGCGTCACGCCGGATGCGTTGATTGAAATTGAAACCCCCAAAGGCGTGTGGATGGGGTATGTGATGCATCAGCCGGGGAAAGCGGCCAGCGAACTGCTGCCGGGTATTGTGGAGACGGCCCTCAATCGCCTGCCCATCCCTAAGCGGATGCGTTGGGGCGCGCGGGAGGCGGCCTTTGTGCGCCCGGTGCATTGGGTGGTCATGTTATTGGGTGATGAGGTGGTGCCAGCCACTTTGTTGGAGCATGCTGCGGATCGGATAACCTATGGCCACCGCTTCCATGCACCTCAGGGGTTTGCGCTGCGCAGCGCCGAAGACTATCTGCCCACCCTGCGGCAGCAAGGGTTTGTGGAGCCGGATTTCGATACCCGGGCGGTGAGCATCGCTGGGCAGGCGCAGGCGTTGGCTGAAGAGGCGGGCGCCAGGGCGGTCGTTGAGCGCGATCTGTTGGATGAGGTCACCGCGCTGACGGAATGGCCGCGGGCGCTGATGGGCAGCTTTGATGAGACCTTCCTTGAGGTGCCCCCGGAGTGCCTGATTTCGGCGATGAAAGGGCATCAGAAATATTTCCATCTGGTGGATGGCCAGGGGCGGCTGCTGAATCGTTTTATCACTGTGGCCAATATCGACAGCCGCAACCCGGAAGCGGTTCGGGACGGGAATGAACGGGTGATTCGCCCCCGTCTGGCGGATGCGAAGTTTTTCTGGGATCAGGATCGTAAGCAGCCGCTGGAAGATTTTCTGCCGCGGTTGAAGCAGGTGGTGTTTCAGCGTCAACTGGGCACCTTGATGGACAAGGTGGATCGACTGGAGAACCTGACGGTTAAAATCGGCCGTGAATTGGGCGAGGCGGTGGCCCTGTGCGAACGGGCGGCCCACCTGTCCAAGTGTGATCTAATGACGGAGATGGTGGGGGAATTCCCGGAGCTGCAGGGCATTATGGGGCGCTATTATGCCCTGGCGCAGGGGGAAGATCCCCGGGTGGCCCAGGCGCTGGACGAGCAGTACAAGCCCCGCTTTGCGGCGGATACGCTGCCAGGGGACGGCATCAGTCAGGCATTGGCGCTTGCCGATAAGCTGGATACCATCACCGGTATTTTTGGCATTGGGGAGGCACCCACCGGGGACAAGGATCCCTACGGCCTGCGGCGGGCGGCGTTGGGGGCGCTACGCATCATGATTGAAAATAACCTGAACCTCAATCTGCGGGCACTGGTGGAAGCCAGCCTGAAGCAGCATGATGCGGTGGACTATTCCGACACCCTGCGGGATGAGATTGTGGACTTCATGTATGCCCGTCTGCGCACCTGGTATCTGGAGCAGGGGGCGCAGGTGGAGCAGTTTGAAGCGGTGCGGGCGGTGCGCTCTGACTATCCGGTGCAGTTTGCCCGGCGCATGGAGGCGGTGCGCCGCTTTGCTGAGCTGGAGGGGGCTGAGGCGTTGGCGGCGGCCAACAAGCGGATTGGCAATATCCTGAAAAAAGCCGGTAAGGTGGACACCCGGGTGAACCCTGAGCTGTTGCAGCAGGCGGCGGAACGGGATTTGTGGGCCGCCTGGCAGGCCATGGCCGGTGAAGTGGAGAAAGCGGTGCAAGCTGGTGAGTTTATCGCCGCCATCGAGCAGCTGGCCACCCTGCGTCCGGCGGTGGATGCTTTCTTCGACCAGGTGATGGTGATGGTTGAGGAGCCAGCCTTGCGTGCGAATCGCCTGGCTTTGCTGGCCACCATCAAGGGGGCCTTCGACCGCATTGCCGATTTATCTAAGCTGTCGGTATAGGCTATGCGGCTGATCGTATTGGATCGCGACGGGGTAATCAACGAAGATGCGGATGCGTTTATCAAGTCTGCGGCGGAGTGGGTGCCGGTGCCCGGCAGCATGGAAGCCATTGCGCGCTTGACCCAGGCGGGCTGGACGGTGGCGGTGGCCACCAATCAGTCGGGCTTGTCGCGGGGGTTGTATGATCGGGTGGCGCTGGCGCAGATGCATCTGAAGTTGCAGCGGTTGGTGGCGGCAGCGGGGGGGCGGGTTGACTGGATCAGCACGGCACCCTATCAGGCCCATGAGCAGTCTCCGGCGCGCAAGCCCGGTGCAGGGATGTTGCGCGCCATCGCCTGGCGCTATGGTGTCGATCTGGCCGGTGTGCCTTTTGTCGGCGATACCTTTTCTGATGTACAGGCGGCGTTGACGGTGGGAATGCAGCCGGTGCTGGTGCGCTCAGGCAAGGGGCGACGCACCCTTTCATCCCATGGGGCGGAGATTGAGCGTCTGCAGGTGCCTGTGTATGACAATCTTTTGACAGCCGTTGAGCGCCTATGGGCATAAAACAGGACACACGCGCGAATAGCGCGCTGAATAAGTCCGCGGCAGGCGGGCTGCCGGCGGCCTCTCCGCCGCCGCGCTGGCAGTATAATCGGGCGGTGGTGTTTGTCCGCTCTTTGCTGTTTGAGATCGGGCGCATCGCTAGCATGATCTTCTTTGCTGTAACCGGCCAGCTCTTGTGGCCTTTCCCTTTTCATATCCGCTATCGCTATATGACCCAGTGGGGGCGCTTTACCCTGTGGTGGCTTCGGGTGACCTGTGGCCTGCGCTATGTGGTGCACGGCTTAGAGCAGGTGGATAAACAGAGAAATGGCCTGATTTTTGCTCGACATGAATCTGCCTGGGAAACCATCGCCCTGCAGTCGCTGTTTCCGCCGCAGGTGTATGTGCTGAAGCGCGAGTTGCTGCGCATCCCGTTTTTTGGCTGGGGCATGGCATTGCTTCACCCCATTGCCCTGGATCGTAAGGCGGGTCGCCAGGCGCTGGTAAAGCTGGTGGAGCAGGGGCTGGCGCGGTTGCAACAGGGGTTGTGGGTGGTCATTTTCCCAGAGGGCACGCGCATGCCGCCGGGAACGCTGGGGGAGATCAAAATCGGTGGGCCGATGCTGGCGGCCAAAGCGGATGTGCCCAGTTATCTGTTGGCCCACAATGCCGGACAGTTCTGGCCGAAGAATGGCTTCATGAAATACCCCGGCGTTATTCAGGTGGTCATTAGCCCGCCGTTCTACTTTTACGGGCAAAAGCCCAAGGCAATCAGTGAACAGATACAACACTGGTTTGCGCAACACCTGTTTCTGGATCAGCAGGGAGGGCGCAACCGGCACTAAAACACAAGGGACACTATGAGCAAAGCCGCCACCATTCTGGGGCTGATCATTGGTCTGATCGTGCTGTTGCTCAGCATGGTGGACTATGACAAAGGCCGCATTATCGGTGCCTTTTTCAACCTTCAGGCGTTGGGGGTGGTGTTGGGCGGTACCCTGGCGGCGGTGATGGTCAATTATCCCTTTTCTCAAGTGGCCTGTATTCTGTGGGGAATTTGGCGGGTTCTATCCCAGGAACCCCCCACCCCGGAGGGGGTGATCGAGCAGGCGGTGAGCTTAGCACACCATGTCAAACGGGGTGGGCTGCTCTCTTTGGAGCGCCACCTCGATGAAGTGGACGATCCTTTTTTCCGTTCTGCCCTGGCAGAAGCCTTGATCTACAAGGATGAACAGGCGTTGCGTCAGGTGCTGGAGACGCGCATGAAGGCGCAGATGCTGCGTCAGATGCTGTGCCAGGATGTGTTCAATACCATGGCGGCCTATGCGCCCGCATTTGGCATGATGGGCACGGTGATGGGGCTGATCATTATGATGACCACCCAGGGGGGCGAGCAGGCTGTCTCCGCCTATGGGGCGGAAGAGGCGCAGAATATGATCAGCTCATTGATGACTGGCATGGGGTTGGCGCTGGTCACCACCTTTTACGGCGTCTTGCTGGCCAATCTGATTTTCATGCCGGTGGCCGGTAAGTTGAAAATTCTGGCGGAGGCGGAGGGTTTCAAGGATCAGATGGTCATCGAAGCCGTGCTAGCCTTGTGGCGTCAGGAAGGCCCGCTCATGGTCAAAGCCCACCTGCTGGCCTTTGTGGATGAGCGGCTGCAGGCGCAACTGGAGGCGTTGCACTGATGGATCCCCAAACGGCCCAACAGACCAGCGAACAGACGCAGGTGCGTTTTCAGCGTATCTGGCTGATGGCCTATGTGGCGCTGTTTTCCAGCTTATTGGCCTTTTTTATCGTTTTGATTACTCAAGTGCCGCTGGAAGGGATTGTGGAAAAACGCGCCCACCAGCAACTGACCCAGCAGCTGTATCAGGATGTCAAAAATATGACACAGCAGATGGGGCTGTCCGACTGGCTGGCGGTGGAAAATGTTTTTCCCAAAGGGGTGCGTGTCTATCCTCGCGCGGCCTTATTTAGTCGTCAGTCCCTGTTTGCGCCTGCGCGCGCGCAGTTAAATCCCCGTTTCCGTCCCTATGTGGACAGCATCGGGCGGATGTTGCGTCGGCTTGAGCTGGCGCAGTTTCAGCAGCGTTACGCCCCCTTTATTCAGCCGATTGAAGCCCGGGGTTATCGCGTGTTGTTGACCTTACGTGTGGAGGGGCATACGGACGCCAATCCCTTACACCCCAATGCCCCCTTCAAAGATAATGTGACCTTGAGCGTGTTTCGCGCCTATACCATTATGCGTCTGCTGAAACAGGCCAGTCTGCTGCCGGATGCATTTTGGGGCATAGCGGGCTATGGCACCATGCATCCATTGTTTCCAGATCCCACAGATCCGCGTAATCGGCGGGTTGAACTATTGATTCAACCGCAGATGACCATCCTGGAGGGCGAGGATGGCGCGGTCTGAGCGCGCAGATGGCGCTTTGCAGGAGCGGGCGCGCAGTGGCTGGTTACTGTCATTTGGCGATGTCACCACGCTGTTGATCACCTTTTTCATTATGATGCTGGCGCTGAATTACGGGGCCATCTCCCGGGTGCAGAAATGGGTGGATGATGAGCTCACCTATGCGTATTGGCAGCTAAAGCAGGCGGTTGAAGAACAGAACATGGATCTGGTGGTGGTCAAGCGGGATTCCCGGGGGATTGTGATTCACATCCGCGCCACGGAGGGATTTGCGCCGGCTCAAGCGGTGCCTACAGAGACATTGCGCTGGCAGCTGATGGAGATCGGCCGCCAGTTACGCTATTTGCGTCTGTTCAACGAACAGGAACATCCCCGCGGGCGCGCCATGCTGCGTAAGGCATTGGAAAGGGGAATGGTTTTTCAACCGGAAATCAGTATTGCCGGGCATACGGACAGTGATCCGGTCGCGCCCACTTCGCCTCTGCGTAACAACTGGATTTTATCCGCCATGCGCGCGCAGGTTGTCATGTCCTATCTGATCCGGGCTTCGGCCATGGATCCCCGCTGGTTTTCCGTCACCGGTTATGGCGCTGCCCGGCCCCTGGTGCCCAATGATACGCCAGAGCATAAGGCCATGAACCGTCGTGTGGAGATTGTTATTACCGCTGCATTTGTCAAAATGGTGGAAAATCAGCCGGAAACCTAAAAAAACGGTAAAAAAGCGCTATTTTCCGCCCCATGGCAAAGTGCGAAAACGGCGCTTGAAAAAAATCGGGGGACCCCCCTTAAATAAGCCCATCGGGCAGTACTTTCGGGCTGCGGATACGCAAGCGCTTATGACGCGACAGGGTGCCGGCTTCGATGGTGATGGCGCTTTTAGCCACTTTGAACTGCTTGGCGAGGAATTTGATCAGGTGGGCGTTGGCTTTGCCGTCCACGGGGGGTGCGGTGAGGGTGATTTTCAGTTCATCCCCCTGCCAGCCCACCAGCCGGTCACCTCTGGCCTTGGGCTGTAGCAAGATGGGCAGAATCAGATCTTCACCCTCCCAGCGGGCAGCCATTTACATTCCCATCAGTGCGGTGGAGGCGGCAGCGGCAATGGGCCCCACCAACAGGATTTGCGCCAGCTTGATGACCACAATGGCCACGATGGGTGAGAGATCCAGCCCGGCAATGGGGGGAATAAATTGGCGAAAGCGCGCCAGAATGGGTTCTACCAGTTGTTGAAAAATCACCAGGTTGGGATTGTAGGCGGGCTGGATCCAACTGAGGATGACCTGAATGATAATCAGCCAGAACAGGGTGTCCAGCAGCACATTCAGGGTTTCGGCCAGGGCAAAGAGGCCCATGGCCCCTGCGGAATAGGCGCGGGCGCTGATCAGGCTGATGAGCAACACATAGGCCAGTTGGCTGAAAAATGCGGCCACCAGGGCGCTCCAGTCCCAGCGCCCTTTGACCGGTAGAAGCTTGCCCAGGGGCGCGCAGGCCCAGTTGGTCAGGCGGGCGACCATATGCACCACCGGCAAGCGCCAATCCACATGCATGGCGCGCATCAGAAAGCGCAGGATGAAGATAAAGGTCATCAGGCCAAAGATGACCTGCAGCAGAAAAACCAGTGCTTGGGTGCCTGCTCCCATGTTTTACTCCTTGTCTTGAGCCAGTTCGTTGGCCAATTCGTCTGCGCGGTGATAGGCGGCGGTCAGCGCCCGATCCACAATTTCCACACAACCGGCATTAAAAAAGACATTCAGCGCCGCTTCTGTGGTGCCGCGGGGTGAGGTAACCCGTCGGCGCAGCTCAGCGGTGTCTTCCTGGGTCTCCAGCGCCATTTTCGCTGCGCCCAGGGCTGTCTGCACCGTCAGCAACCGGGCCTGGTTTCGATCCAGACCTAAGCGCTCGCCCGCTGCCTGCATGGCTTCCATGAGCATGAAGAAATACGCTGGACCACTCCCGGAGAGGGCGGTGACCGCATCCAGCAGCTTTTCCTCATCCACCCACACCGTCATGCCAACGGCGCGCAGGATGTTTTCCGCCAGGGTTTTCTGTGCTGCGCTGACGCTGGCGTTGGCATACAGCCCGGTGGCGCCGGCGCCGACCAGCGCGGGGGTGTTGGGCATGGTGCGCACGATGGGCAGACCGCCGCCCAACCAGCGGTCGATATCTGCGCTGCGTACACCGGCTGCGATGGAAAGGATCAGCGGGCGATGGCTCAGTGCGGGCTGCAGGGCGTGGCAGACGCTTTGGAGCTGTTGCGGTTTGACCGCCAGCACCACCACATCCGCCTGACGGGCGGCTTCAGCATTGTCTTCCAGGGTGGTGATGCCCAACTGAGTGGTCAGTTGGGCACGGGCCGCGGCATTGGGGTCAGTGGCCAGCAGGCGGTCTTTAGGCCAACCGGCCTGAACCAGGCCGCCAATCAGGCTACGCGCCATATTGCCGGCGCCAATAAAGGCCAGGGTTGCGTTGTGCATGGTTGCTCTCCATTTTGCTGGAAATTGTAGCACTCAAGTCTGGGTGGCGGTGGCCGTTATAACAGGTGGTCAGGCCTGTGCAGCGGAAGAGCAGGCAGTCAACCGCAAGTTGCCGATATAGGCGTTATGTACAGGTGGACAAAAAGGAGATCCCCCGCCGATTGGCGGGGTTTTATTTTTGTGCCACCTTGTTGGGTGAACGGCGGGGTTTGCCTTTGTTTTTCTGTGCACGGTGGCGCAGTTTGCGCTTTTTCTTCGGTTGATTGAGGGCGTTTTTCTTCTTTTGCCGTTTGATCTGCTTGAGCTTGCGTCGGTATTCGCGCAGGCGTTCGGCAAAGCTTTCCCCTTTGAGTTCCAGTCCGGGAATGGTGATCACCGGCAGGGTTTGATCCAGGCGGTATTCGATGCGCTGTAGGTCTTTGAGTTGTTCGAAGGTGACCAGGGTGCAGGCGATGCCCACATTTTGCCCCCGGCCGGTGCGCCCGATGCGGTGAATATAGATGTCCGCCCGGTGCGGCACGTCATAGTTGATTACATGGGTGATCTCTGGCACATCCAACCCGCGGGCCGCCAGATCGGTGCTGACCAGAATGGGGCGTTTGCCTGTGCGATAGGCTTGAATGCGCTCTAGCCGCTTGGGTGCGGGCAGATCGCCGTGGAGCAGGGTACAGGGCACACCCTGTTGGCGCAGCCAGTCGTTGACCTGCGCCGCTGTCTCTTTTTTGTTGGTAAACACCAGCGCCCGCTGGCAACTGGGGTCGGTGACCAGGGCATGCAGCAGGCGGCGCTTGTGGGAGGCATCATTGGCGTGAATCACCTGCTGTTGCACCTGTTGTGAAACCGTATCGGGATGATTCAAGTCGATGCGTACCGGGTCGTCCAGGACCGATTCGGCAAAGGTGTCAATGCCCTCACCTGCCAGGGTGGCGGAAAACAGCGCCGCCTGAAAACTTTGGGGCAGGGTTTCCAGAATGGCCATGACATCCGCGCCCAGCCCCATATCCAGCATCCGGTCGGCTTCATCAATGACCACCAGATCCAGTTCGGAGAGATCCACCGCCCCTTCGCCCACCAGTGTCAGCAGCCGACCGGGGGTGCTGACCAGAATGTGCGGCGTCTCACGCTGTTGCCACTGCTGTAGGGCGACACCGCCGATGAGTAATTGGCTGCGGATTGGGGTGAACCGCCCCAGTGCTTGCACATTCTGGTGAATTTGCTGGGCCAGCTCCCGGGTGGGGGCCAGCAGCAGCTTGCGGGGTTGTTGGGGGACTGAGGCCTCGTCCAGTAACTGTTGCAACGCGGGCAGGACAAAGGCTGCAGTTTTGCCGGTGC
>DQVN01000100.1 GCA_015661715.1 Sulfurivirga caldicuralii | reverse complement strand
TTAGACGCTGTACTCTTAGACGCTGTACTCTTAGACGCTGTACTCTTAGACGCTGTACTCTTAGACGCTGTACTCTTAGACGCTGTACTCTTAGATGCTGTACTGCTAGAAGTCTTAGAGATTACTGAATTTTTCGTATCAGATGTCGAGTTGCTCTGGGCACTTGTTTCAGGTCCAATCTTCTCTACACTCTTAACTGGTGTGACATTTTTTGTCGTCATGGTGACCCCCATTTTTTCGAATGTTGAAACATCCGCCTCTATTATCGCTCTATTCAATTGATTAGCTAATTGCGCAGAAGTTCTCTGATCAGAAACCTTTTGTTTTTTTGTTTTACTTACCACTTCCGCATCCACTTATTGATTTTGGATTCTATTATAACTATCATCTATTTTTTTAGCTAACTTTAAGTCAATATCACCTATAGATTCACTCTGCGGATAGATAACTATAGAGACATGACGCCTACTAAAAGTTATGTTAGGATGATGTTGCAAATTATCTGCATGGTCAGCTATATCGTCTAAAAACATCCTTAGTCTCTCAAAATCTTCAAACTCAAATCTTGCTTCTAAGCTAGGCGGCCTATCCTTTTGCTTCCACCTTTCATTCATAATATATTAACCTTACTAAGTTGATATTTATTCATAACTATTGCTATTATTATCTACTTTTAAAACTTCATTTTTGGGGATAGACTCTGTAACCAAGCTTGCATATTACTTAATTGTTGTTTTTCATCTTGTAATAACTTATCAAATAAGACTTGATCTTCTGCTAAACTAAAGTTAGCACAATATTGGCAAGCTTCAGTATATAGATTTATTAGTAAAACAACTCGCTCCTCACAGGATTGAAGCGCTTCTATAATGTTATATGAAGGCGATGCAGGACGAAGCACTGTTCCAGAAGGCAATGCTCCTTGAATTACCATTCTATTTATCAATAGATTTGCATGCTGCAACTCTTTATTCGCCAAATCAATGAAAGCCTTTTCGAAGTCTTTTTCATGCCGCAAACTGGCTAAATTTGCTTGGGCAAGATAGTGTTGCGCAGCAGAAAACTCCATGCTAAGTGCACGCCCAAGATAACCCAACACTCGGCTATTTAATGCAGAGCTTTGATATTCTGGTATTTTTTGATTTGCTCCTACGCCAGGAACTGGAGTTCCTGTCATGCCCATGGGGTGATACATTAGACACTCCTAATCACATAGCGTAATTTATAAGGTTTTATCAACTTCAAACCAATATTTTTTTAAAATTGACAGAGAAAATCAGAACTCATAAAAGTATCCACACGTTTCAATCAGTCAATCTGCATAGTGTAAAATTCTAATCTTCTTAAACAACAAAACCGAAAAACTAACATTTTAATTTTCTAATACTAACTATACTTATTCTGCATTAGAGAGAATGGGTTCTACTTCCTTATGCGGGCGCGCAATTATATGTGCTGCCACAAGACCGTCACCCACGCGTTCGCAAGCATCAGCGCCAGCACGAACTGCAGCATTCACGGCACCTGTTTCACCACGCACCATCACGGTCACGTAACCACCACCAACAAACTCTCGTCTAACAAGACGAACCTCAGCAGCTTTGGTCATTGCATCCGCCGCCTCAATGGCAGGAACCAAACCACGCGTCTCAATCATCCCAAGGGCAATGCCATATTCATTCATTTTTAGCTCCTTTTCCTTAGCTTGGTATAGGTATTTATTAAAAAGGTATAACCTCATCAAATAAGATTGGATGTTAAGATAAACAAAGTAAAAGTAGTTCGCTAACTTTTATTTTCTATCCTTGCAACAGTTATTACGTCCTGCCAATTGTCAATAATTCCACCAATTGTCAGGTCAGTAATGATTTTTTTAGACCCAGCAGCATCACGAGCTGCAGAGTTGGCTATTGTAAAAACCCAGTCTCCATCTCTAACCCCAATAGGGTCTAAAGCAGCAGACAAGCCACCAGACACACTTTTTAAAACCTTAACAGGAAGATGTCCCATTCCGTCAACGCGACTTGTCAACACTATATCTTTTTGGACCTGACATATCTCCATATCAGTCCGTCTCCGGTTCCCAATTATCAATGATTCCAACAATCGTTAAATCACTCGGGTAGCCTTTAATACCTGTTGCATCTCGCGCCGCGGAGCTTCCACAGCAGAGAACCCAATCACCAGGCTTACAGCCTATTGGATCAACTGCTACTTGAGGTGATCCTCCCGGCTTGTCAACGACCATTAATAATGGTTTATATTCCATCATGGCTATACGATTAGTCGAGACTATCGTACCTTCAACTCTAAAAATTTTCACGCTCTCGCCCTCATTTCACAACTTTAACGATTCTGCAGGACGGAAGGTTTTATAATCTCTCAATGTACTCATTATTTTTAATAGACCATACGCATATAGGTCTTCATAACGTTCTTGCAATGCCTTTTCCAAACGCTTTGCACGTTCAATAGCCCTACTTTTTGAACCAGGTACTCGACCATCATAATTGCAACGAATAATGATTGGAATGGGAAGACCCTTTTTGACTGCCAAGCCCTTGAAGATCTTAACACCAACATCAATATCATTAGCACCTTCTTCGACAGTATGAAGATAACTATAATAACTAAGGTTCCTTAACTGAACCTCATCAAAACTATCACCGATCCCTATAAATCGCTCTGCATGACCAAGATCGGGATAACATCCATTTTCAAAGTGCCTTACATATTCAATTTGTGAAAAATTGTTTTCAATAAACCAACTTAAAACCTCTACTACACCTGGCTCTGGCAAGGATGCGTGATGTTTAGCATTACACTCAAGAATCTCTTTTTTTATTAGATCCCTAGCACCGTTGACATCCAAACCGAATGTTTTTTCATAAAGAAACTTTGTATCAACATAACGATTAATCATAACTCGACCTTCACGATCAGGAATGTGAACATGAAGGCTATCATCATCCGTATTCAAGCCTAGAAGTATTGTTTCAACGGTTGATCCACAGCCAAATCTATTTTCGATAGCCTGCCTAAAGTCTCTAAGCTTTGTCAAAGCAGCTTCAGCTGCTTTATGGTCATCACTACCATGAGCTGCACAACCCTGATGTAGTGGATCGGATTTTGAATAATGGTATACAGCTATTTTTAAATATCTTGTAGGCTCATTGGCTTTATTAGGCACTCCTTCACGAAAACGGCTGTGCTCAACGAATACCCAATTTCTAACACTCTCACTCACATCAAACAACGCCCCCGCATGGGCTTTTCTTCTAACCAGCCCATAAGGCAATCTTAAAACATAACTCACAACATGAGCTAACCTACCATCAGCACAGGGGGCTATGCCGATAGCATGGTACCCTGCATTTAGTAGTTTTTTTAGTGTCCCACTAACGTGTTGACCACCTAATGGGTCATGCCTAAAAAAGTTTCCTGAAACATTCAAGAACAGCTTAAAAAAGATATTTGCGTATAAATCGCGAAACGCAAACTGTAAATTAGTCGATCCTGCTAAATCTAGAGAGGCATTATCTAACGTAATTCCAAGCTCTTTCTTTAACTCATTATTTGCCCTCTCTACAAAATCATTTCGTTTAGTATGGTTTAATAAAGATCGTACTAAAGCTTCAACATTATCAAACTTATCTTTGACCTCTACTTCATACGTACGCAATTTTTGATTTTCAACTTGATTGACAAGCGGGTGAGAAGAAAAAGGATGAGAAAGAATAGACCGTTTGCTCTCACTCGTCTGGCCAAATGTTTCCCGCTCATGAAAACTTGACGGACCAAACGAATTTGAGCCTGATAATGTGGAGCCCTTCTTACTAACTATAGGCTTCCAAAACATTGATTTTCTTCGGTTATTCTTTCTCACTCACGACTCCATCTTTCTTCTATAACACGTGCGATTAAATCAGGCTCTCGCCCCACCAGATAACGTTACTTTAGCGCCACCTGTTGTATTACCGGCTGATCCAGTAATTGGGCTCGGGGGTACCGCATCCATAGTAACCGGCCTGTAGTGCGCCGCACCCATTGGCATTTGGCTTCTTACTCCACGAATAGATGCATTCCTCGTAGCAGCCCATGGGCCTTCCGTACCTGTCACTTTACCGCCACGGTCCCATCCATCGCCAGTAATCACAACACCTTTGCTCACCTCATGCTCAACATCATTTGTTTTTTCAATGAAATTGGGCATTGTAGTAGGTACCGTACCTGCAGATGGTGTATTAACCCCCATCATTATTGGAAAATCAGATTGTCCAGGGATTGCTGCATTTGCAACATCACACACCATCGCTGTTTGTTCAGGACCTTGATAAGGGGTACCACTTACTTGTTTACATGCACCCCTCTGTGCACCAGTCAACCCTTGTGGACCAGGCTGAATACCAGAAATAGGCGGTTCAATCTCATCATCACGAACGCGCTTGACTATTTCTTCTTGTTTTTCTGCAGGACAGACTGAAACTTGCTCTAAACCTACATACTCAGTACCTGTTACTGGCTGACATGCCCCTGCCTCTGCACCTGTTATATCGATCGCCGCTCCACTTCGATCTCCAGTAATCTTCTGTCCAGAAACAGTAACAGAACTCACCACCTTTGCTGGCGGGGCTTCAGGTTCAGTACCACACGCCACGATTTCTTCGTAACTTTTATATCCAGTACCTGTGATACGTTTACATTCTCCCTCTTCAGCACCTGTTACCTTCACCTGACGTCCGACCTGAGTGCCTGTTGTTACTGCCCCCATTAGGGTCTTTGAAGTAACTACTTTTTCTGGTGCATGCCTCTTTATAACATTGTTTACCTGAGTGGCAGTTGGTTCGCTTGAACCGTCTCCTCCAGTCACCTTTACGCTTTGCTCTCTAGAAGGGGTACTCATCGTACTTACAGAACGGGTGTTATTCACACGTCCATTATTTACGCCACCACAAAACAATTCTGACTGGTCTGCAGGAATGTATTCAGTACCAGTCACCTTGGCGCACTGCCCAGGCTCATCTCCGGTTACTGATTCTGAGAGACCCACTTCTACGCCGGTCACCAACTGACCGCGAGTTGTTTTGGTTACCGAAACTTTACTGGCATTTGGCTGAGGCACCATGTCACAATTCTTTTCGAACTCCTCTGCACCAAGATATTCAGTACCACTTACCAACTGACAAGAGCCTTGCTCAAAGCCAGTTACTGTCTTACGACCCTGACCAACCTGAGTCCCAGTTACAGTCTGACCACTTAAGGTTTCACTCTCCTCTACTTTCTGAGGCACCCCAGGGCGGGAAGATGATGGCTTTGATCGGCGCCGCCTATTCCCAACTGAATCAGGCAAGGAACAACCTCGCTTTCCCTTTGTGCAACGCTCCGTACGAATCTTTTTTGCAATATCACGCACTGATGCGTTCGGATCTACAATTCTAGCAACAGCACCCGATTGTGTTCCTTTAGCTCTAAAAGAGTCTTGCGCTGCTTTTCCTTGTGCACCAGCCATTCGAAAGGCTTTTGCAACACTACGACCCGTCATTTGCACTACAGGTGCAGTATTGACACCCAATTTACGCTCAGCACTAGGACGTTTCACCGCAGAACGCTCAGCTTCATTTTTTTGGCGCGGCTCAATCACCGGGCCACCTTTCTTCATTTTTGCCTTTAATTTAGGATGGATTGCTTTAGATGCATCACCAGCACCCTGGCCTTTTTGACTCATTGCAGCACCACCCATTTTCTTTTGCAATTCTCTTATACGCCTGGCTGCTGCGCGACCACCCGCGGCCGCCACATTGGCGGCTACAGGTGTCACAGAGGCTCTCTTCGGCGCTTTAGCTGTAGGCGTTGGCATTGCAGTAGCAGAAGCAGCAGGCCTAGTTTTCGCTTCAGACTTCTGAGAAGACGGACTACGTCCCACCAGCTGCCTTTGACGGTACAGCCTTGCTGCTTCGCGACCGCTTAAAGTATTTGCGCTCACGCTAATGCCTCCCTCACAATCGATTAAAAGCCTCGCGGACGATAAACGACAAACGCATGCCCTTCACACTGCGTGTAGTCATCATAACCAATCAGCCGAATGAAGTGATCTGGATAAGCGGCACGGCATGCCTCAATTTCCTGCATCACCTCATTAGGATCACGCACACCGAAGAAAGGCAGTTTCCATAAGCCCCAGTAGTGGGTGGAAGCATTTTCTGGTGCTTCATGCTCAAGAGCAGGTGTCCATCCCTGATTAATAATGTAAACAATCTGGTCGTAAATCTCATCCGCTGTTAGTGCCGGCAGGAAACTGAATGTCTCCAGCGTATATCGCGTGCGGTAATCTTCCACTTGCGCCATTGACATAACTTAACTCCTTAGTCGCTTAGTCTTTCTTTACATTAGAAGACAATACTGGCTCTACCTCTCTATGAGGGCGCGCAATAATATGTGCAGCAACAAGACCATCACCCACGCGCTCACAAGCATCAGCGCCAGCGCGAACAGCAGCATTCACGGCACCTGTTTCACCACGCACCATCACGGTCACATAACCGCCGCCAACAAACTCACGATTGACCAGGCGAACCTCAGCTGCCTTAGTCATCGCGTCTGCTGCCTCAATCGCCGGGACAAGACCGCGTGTTTCAATCATACCCAATGCAATTCCGTATTCAGTGCTCATTTAACTTCTCCTTTCAGTAGTTTTAACAGTAAATCTTTAAGTCATTAAGAAACGAGTATAAAAATTAAACATCAAGCTTATCAACAGTATCGAATTCAAACTTGATTTCCTTCCATGTCTCAAGCGCGATCGCCAGCTCCTTACTGTGGCGTGCAGCTTCACGCAGGATATCACCACCTTCGCGCTCTAAGTCACGACCTTCATTACGCGCCTTAACACAGGCTTCAAGTGCAACACGGTTTGCAGCAGCGCCCGCCGCACTACCCCACGGATGCCCATGGGTACCCCCACCAAACTGAAGTACTGAGTCGTCACCAAAAATGGTTACCAGCGCCGGCATGTGCCACACATGAATACCACCTGATGCAACTGCCATAACACCTGGCATGGAACCCCAGTCCTGATCAAAGAAGATACCGCGAGAGCGATCTTCAGGCACAAACGCTTCACGCAACTGGTCAACAAAGCCCAATGTTGCTGCGCGATCCCCTTCCAACTTACCAACCACGGTACCAGTATGCAGGTGATCACCACCAGACAGACGCAAACATTTCGCCAAAACACGGAAGTGAATACCATGACGTGGGTTGCGGTCAATAACAGCATGCATCGCTCTATGAACATGCAGAAGCATGCCGTTATCACGACACCAATTTGCCAATGTCGTATGGGCAGTAAAGCCTGCTGTCAGAAAGTCATGCATAATGATCGGCTGCCCGAGTTCTTTTGCATACTCGGCTCGCTTCAACATTTCTTCCACGGTGCCTGCTGTCACGTTCAGATAGTGACCTTTTCTTTCACCTGTTTCAGCTGATGCTTTATCCACTGCCTCAGCAACGAAGTCAAAACGATCTCTCCAGCGCTGGAACGGCTGAGAGTTGATGTTTTCGTCATCCTTGGTCAAGTCCAATCCACCACGCAGACACTCATAAACCACGCGGCCGTAGTTCTTCGCTGACAGACCCAGCTTCGGCTTGATGGTACATCCCAACATTGGGCGACCATACTTGTTCAATTTATCACGCTCAACCTGGATACCTGAAGGTGGACCACCGCACGTCTTAATAAACGCCAGAGGGAAACGAATATCTTCCAAGCGCAAGTAGCGAATTGCCTTGAAGCCAAACACATTCCCAACCAACGAGGTCAACACGTTGACAACCGACCCTTCTTCAAAAAGATCCAATGGGTAGGCAATAAAGGCATAGAATGCTTCCGGGTCTCCTGGAACATCCTCAATGCGATACGCCTTCCCTTTGTAAAATTCGATATCCGTCAGCAGGTCTGACCATACAGTAGTCCATGTACCTGTGGATGATTCTGCCGCAACCGCCGCCGCAGCCTCTTCACGCGGCACGCCCTCTTGGGGCACCACCTTGAAGCAAGCCAGCAGATCTGACTCTAAGGGAACATAGTCCGGCGTCCAGTACGTTAATTTATAGTCCTTAACGCCAGCGTCAAATGTTTTAGTTGACATAGTTAAACGCTCCTTACCTTTAGTGGAGTTGGATTAAATTCACGAACCATACTAATAAAGTTATCACCATATTACAAATCAAAATGCCCGATGCAATGGATTTATAATAATCTATGCATTAGACTTTCTTCATATAGTCTCGCCTAAGCATCACCCACACCTACACACTTTCATGGCGATATTAGAGCATCTTACGCCACCTTAAACCTGGCTACATACCGCCAGCGGAGTTTGCCGCCAGGTTTAAGGTGGCCTAAGATGTTTTTGTCTAACCTTGGAGGTAGTGTAAAGATTGGGGGAAGGTCAGTTTGGAGTACTTAGTGGAGTCCTAAGATCATAACATTCGACGGTATTCCATGAGACGGCATGGAACGGTAAACAGGCGTAAACCCAGGTTTTACAAGGGTTTTTGAGATGGCATAGAACGGGGTAAAACAGAAAAGTGGTGCCCCCTGCTGGATTCGAACCAGCGACCTACCGATTATGAGTCGGCAGCTCTAACCGCTGAGCTAAGGGGGCGGGTCATAGAATGGGCATATTATAGAAAAAAGCCCGCAGGTGCGGGCCTTTCTCTCACTCCAAAAAGCTTTTCAGTCGATCCGCACGGGACGGATGGCGCAATTTACGCAATGCTTTGGCTTCAATCTGACGGATGCGCTCCCGGGTAACATCAAATTGTTTGCCCACTTCTTCCAGCGTATGATCCGTATTCATATCGATACCGAAACGCATCCGTAGCACTTTGGCTTCCCGGGGCGACAAGGAGTCGAGCATGGCATGTACGGTTTCGGCCATGCTTTCGCGGTCCGCCATCTCTGCCGGATTGGGAATATTGGTGTCTTCAATAAAATCGCCCAGAGAGGAGTCTTCATCATCGCCCACTGGCGTCTCCATCGAAATAGGCTCTTTGGCGATCTTCATCACCTTGCGGATCTTATCTTCCGGCATTTCCATCTCTTCGGCCAATTCTTCCGGTGTGGGCTCACGCCCCAGCTTTTGAATCAACACCCGCTGCACTCGGTTGAGCTTGTTGATTGTCTCAATCATATGCACCGGAATACGGATTGTCCGCGCCTGATCGGCAATGGAGCGAGTGATAGCCTGACGAATCCACCAGGTGGCATAAGTGGAAAACTTATAGCCACGGCGGTATTCAAACTTATCCACCGCCTTCATCAAGCCGATATTTCCTTCCTGAATCAGATCTAGGAACTGCAAGCCACGATTGGTGTACTTCTTGGCAATGGAGATCACCAGGCGCAGGTTGGCTTCCACCATTTCCCTCTTGGCCGCACGCATCCGGTTTTCCGCTTTGGTGATATCCTTATACAGCGCCTTAAAGTGACTAATCGGCATCTGACTTTCAATCATCTTGAGCCGCTTTTGCGCGCGCATAATATCCGCGCGATGCGTTTCAAGCTGGTTGCGAGTTGCCGGAGAAGCCGCTATCAGCAGATCAACCAGTTCCCGGTTGATCTCATTGCCCACATAGATCTCCAGAAACGTGGCCCGTGGCACACCCGATTGGTTCACCACCAATTCCAAAATCATACGCTCATACTGACGGATCTGGCTAATTTTCTCTTTGAGTTCTTGCAATAACGCATTGGTAAAGGTGGGCGTGAGCTTGGCCATTTTTAGCAGTTCCACCACCGCTTCGCGTTTTTTCTTCGCCTTGGGGTCATCTGCCCCGTATTTCGCTTCTGCTTTGACAGCCGCTTCATGCAATTTGCGCAATTTATCAATAAAGGCTTTCAGCTCTTTCGGATCAATACCCTCTTTTGGCTCAGCTGTATCAATGTCCGGATTGAGCTTCTCATCAGGAATCTCTTCAAAGTCTTCCGGACGCAGAAAACCTTGGATTACATCCGCAACTTTGCCTTCCCCTTCATCCATGCGCTCGAAAGCTTGCAGAATCCGCTCTGCCAACAGGGGATAGCGTGCCAAACCACTCATCATCTCTCGCTGAGATGCTTCAATGCGCTTGGCAATTTCGATCTCACCTTTACGGCTCAACAGCTCTACAGACCCCATTTCACGCATATACATTCGCACGGGATCAGTGGTGCGACCGAATTCGGAGTCCACTTCAGAGAGAGCAATCATGGCTGCTTCAGCAGCCTTTTCATCAAAAGTACCCCCTTCGACCGTCAGCAACTCATCCGGATCCGGTGTACTGTCAAAGAACGGAATACCAAAGTCTTTCAGAATGGTGATGACCTGATTGACCTGATCTTCCTCCGCATCATCCGGCATCACATCATTCACATCGGAGTAGGTGAGATAGCCCAGTTCTTTCGCCCGATCAATCAAGTCGATCAGTTGTTGCTTGCGTTCTTGCCTTGTTGTCGCTTGTGCCATAGATCTGTTTGAGCCTCTTATCCTATTGGAGTAGATTCCGGTCCCGGCACCGGTTTTGCTACACAGCGGGCGCGGGGTCGGCTCGGACCTTCAGCGCATACTTTTAACCGGGAAACTATATAGTATACCACACCCACCCCCTTTTATCGCCTGATACTACCCTAACAATAAGATTTATCTGGGCTTTTTCAATGCCATCAATGTCTTGAGATCTTGGGTGTGAGCCAACGCGTGTTGCTCCAGTAAACGCTGAAGCAGCCCTTCAAACTCTGCACGCCGCATCGCCTCACTCTCCGGCAACGGCAGTTGCCGCAACGCCTGTAATACCAACTGCTGGCCTTGGGCTTGCAGTTGCGCCTCAATTTGTTCGACATCTTCGCCCTGCAATAAGGCCTCCACCACTTGAGCCAGCAAAGGCCCACCCGCATCCTCCAGTTGACGCAGATAAGGCAGATCCTTGTCGGAAAACAACTCAGCCGCCCACTGGGGTGCATACAACAGATGGCGCACAATACGATGCGCCAACGTCAGCACAGGGGGCGCCTTGCTTTGTGAGGAGAGCCGAGCGGGCGTATTGCTCGCCAACGGTACATAGATATCTAACTGCCTGGCCAATTGCCAGGGACGCAGCCCCAACAAGCCAGCGGCTTGCTCCAACAAAGCCGCTTGATACCAGCCACGCGCCAACTTCAGCCAGGGTGTCACCGCCGCCAAAAAGTGGCGGCGCCCCTCCTGTTCACTCAAAGGCACCGCCAACTGCGCCTGCAACTGTTGAATAACAAATTCTACTAACATAGGCGCCTGGGCAATCCGTTGCCGCAAAGCCTCAGCCCCCTGTTGACGCACCAAGGAATCCGGATCCTCCCCGGTCGGCAAGAGTAAAAACTGCGCACTTTGATGCTCAGTAAGATTGGGTAGCAGTAGCGCCACCGCCTTCCAGGCTGCTTGCAAACCCGCTGCATCCCCATCAAAACTAAACACGAGACGATCCACATGGCGATAGAGTTGATCCAGATGCGCGGCCGTAACTGCTGTTCCCAAAGTGGCAACCACATTGCCAAAACCATGTTGCGCCAAAGCGATCACATCCATATAGCCTTCAACCACGATAATGTGATCATACCGATCACGCCGCTGTAGCAGCTCGTAAAGACCATATAACACCTGAGATTTATGGAAAAGCGGGTTTTCCGGCGAGTTCAGGTACTTAGGCTTGTCCCCATCTGCAAGCACCCGTCCACCGAACCCAACCACCTGTCCCCGCACATCCCGGATCGGAAAGATAATGCGGTTGCGAAAACGATCATAGCTCCCCGAGTGTTCCGCTTTAGGCACTCTCAACCCTGCCTCGATCAACAAGGGCTCGTACTGAGACATAGGGTGAAACACGGCACGCAAACTGTCCCATCCCGGTGGGGCATACCCTAAGTAATAGGTCTTGGCTATTTGACTGGTCAGCCCCCTATGCTTCAAATACGCCTTAGCCACTTCTGCTTGCGGATGATCGCGCAGTTGAAGGCGATAAAAACGCGCCGCTTGCGCTAACACCTCATATAAAGTGGCCTGTTTTTCCTGTTGCTGACGCTGCTGCGGGGTCAGTTGCCGATACGGCACCGTCAACCCTGCCTGCTGTGCTAAGGCTTCCACAGCATCAGTAAAACTCAGCCCATCATATTCCTGTAAAAAACGGATGGCGTCACCGCTGGCGCCACAACCAAAACAGTGATAAAACTGCTTAAACGGATTGACATTGAATGAGGGCGTTTTTTCCTTGTGGAACGGGCAGCAGGCCACATAATTTTTGCCCGCTTTTTTTAGCGGCACTCGCTGGTTGATCACTTGAACGATGTCCGTCTGCGCCAGCAGTTGTTCAATGAAATCCTTTGGAATCGTGCCCTTGCCCATACCCGCCTCTAAAAACAGAAAGACCCGCTTCTTAGCGGGCCTTTCATTATAGCGAGGGTAATACAGTCAGGGTGATGCGCTCAGCTCATCAATTTAGCACGCACTTGCTTGCTCACTTCAGCCATATCGGCACGCCCCTGCATCTTTGGCTTGAGCACCCCCATTACCCTCCCCATATCCTGCATTCCTGACGCACCGACTTCTGCAATCGCCGCATCAATCAACTCAGCGATTTCGCTTTCTGACAAGGGTTGAGGCAGGAACGCCTGAATCACTTCCATCTCATAACGCTCCTGCGCTGCCAGCTCATCACGCCCCGCGCTCGTATACTGCGCAATGGAATCACGACGCTGTTTAACCTGTTTATCCAGGACAGCGATGATCTCCTCATCAGTGAGCTGTTTTTGGCGATCTACTTCAACCTGTTTAATAGCCGCCAGCATACTACGGATCACACTCAACCGCTTTTTATCGCCTGCCTTCATGCAGGCCTTCATCTCTTCAGTCAGACGGGCTTTCAGATCAGACATGGAACATCCAAATCAGTGACGGCGGTTCTGCATCATACGGCGACGCTCACGGGCCAAGCGCTTGGCCAAGCGCTTAATCGCAGCAGCCTTTTTGCGCTTACGCGCCCAAGTAGGCTTTTCATAGTATTCACGACGGCGCGCCTCAGCAATAATGCCCGCCTTTTCACAGGCACGCTTGAAACGACGCAGAGCGACATCAAATGGTTCAGTTTCACGAATCTTGACTACTGGCATAATTCGGCTTCTCTCTCAATTCAGTTTGAAGGAAAACGGGAATTATAAAGGTGACGCAGCCCGCCTTGCAAGTTAAAATGCGTGTCTTTCACCCACTTGGCAAGTGCCCATTATGCTCATACTGGGAATTGAATCCTCCTGCGATGAAACCGGCGTGGCGCTCTACGATACGCAGGCCGGTCTATTGAGCCATGCGCTCTACAGTCAAGTGGCCCTGCATGCGGAATATGGCGGGGTCGTCCCCGAGCTGGCCTCGCGGGACCATGTCCAACGCGTCATTCCCCTGATTCAGCAAGTTTTCAAAACAGCCAACCGTAAACTGGCTGATCTGGAGGGTATCGCCTGGACCGCCGGACCTGGTCTGTTGGGGGCCCTGCTGGTGGGTGCTGGCGTGGCCCGCGCCCTTGCCTATGCGCTGCATATCCCGGCCATCGGCGTTCACCACATGGAAGGCCACCTTTTAGCCCCCATGCTAGAAGAAAACCCACCCTCTTTTCCATTCGTGGCCCTGCTGGTTTCCGGCGGGCACACCATGATCGTAGCAGTTGAAGGCATTGGACGCTACCAAGTGCTCGGTGAGACCCTGGATGATGCCGCAGGCGAAGCCTTTGACAAAACCGCCAAACTGCTGGGCTTAGGCTACCCGGGTGGGCCTGAAGTGTCGCGCCTGGCCAGACAAGGTCAAAGCGGCATCTATCGCTTCCCCCGCCCCATGGTTGATCGGCCAGGTTTGGATATGAGCTTTTCCGGTCTGAAGACCTATGTATTGAACACATGGGAAAAAGAAAAAGCGGCAGGAAATGATGACCTGCAAACCAAGGCCAATATCTGCCGGGCTTTTGAGGAAGCGGTGGCAGATACGCTAGTCATTAAATGCCGACGGACATTAAAACAAACGGGCTGGCATCGCCTAGTGGTATCCGGTGGCGTTTCTGCCAACACGACCATCCGCCGCCGTCTCCAGGCAGTCGCCGAAGACGCAGGCGGCCAAGCCTATTTCCCCCGCCTGGAGTTCTGCACCGACAATGGCGCCATGATTGCTTATGCCGGCGCACAACGGTTGCTGGCGGGCCAGAAGAATGATTTGGACTTTTCCGCCCGCGCCCGCTGGCCATTGGAGAGCTTACCGCCCCTTTAACCTTTCTCTACCGGCGTTGCCTCCTCCCCTCGCAACAAGCGGGCGATATTGCTTCGATGACGCCACCATAAGAGCATGGCCATAATGGTTACAACCGCTGTTAGACGGCCATCTCCTCCTGACAACCAATACACATACAAGGGTGACAGGGCACTGGCAACCAGTGCCGCAAGGGAAGAAAT
The DNA here is from genome assembly GCA_015661715.1 of Sulfurivirga caldicuralii. Classification (GTDB taxonomy): domain Bacteria; phylum Pseudomonadota; class Gammaproteobacteria; order Thiomicrospirales; family Thiomicrospiraceae; genus Sulfurivirga; species Sulfurivirga caldicuralii_A. Next base: position 284 of record DQVN01000100.1, on the reverse strand, counting down.
CTTCAGCACTTTGGCCACAAACAGCCAGATTACTGCAAAGACCACCCCCATCCAGCCATTCATACCGAACAGGACACCTAAAAAGGTGGCCACCCCTTTTCCACCGCGGAAACCAAAAAAGATAGGATACAGATGCCCGATAAAGGCGCCCATGCCCACCACAGCCAATTGCCAACCTTCCACACCGACAGCCCGTGCCATAAGCAAAGCCAGCAATCCTTTCAGCAAATCACCCAATAAGGTAATGGCTGCGGCCAGCTTGCCCTTTTCGCCTCCAATACGCA
>DQVN01000022.1 GCA_015661715.1 Sulfurivirga caldicuralii | reverse complement strand
TATGAGAAAATACCACATGAATAGTGGCAATTAGAGCAATCCAATAACCAGACCCCATTGCTGGGTCATACCAGGTGGGGTAGAGCGCAATAAAATCCATTTTTTCCTCCATATCCCTTAAATATTTGCCCGGGAGATCCAATAGGATAAGGAGATTGGTGAATAAAGAAAAATTAAACTTACTTTAGCTGTATGATAAATTTTATTTATCTTTTGATAAATGTTAATTATGTCAATCGATGCCCAGCCATTTATGGAGTTGAACGCTGAGTTTCCATTGGGGATGTTGCAGGCAGTAGTCCAGCGCGGCGCGGGTGTTCTGTTCCAAATGGGGGCCGTCCATGGGTTGGAGATAGAAGTGGGTAAAAGCAAGATGGGCTACCTGATGGGGTTGCAGTTGGGGTTGGGGGTAGACCAGCTTCAGCTCATCTCCCTGGGTCTGAATCAGGGGTGCCCCGGCTTTGGGGCTGACGCACAGCCAGTCGATGCCCGCGGGTGCGGCCAGGGTGCCGTTGGTTTCCACGGCGATTTCCACATGCGCCGCATGCAAGGCGTCGATCAGTTGGGCGTCCACCTGTAACAGCGGCTCTCCACCGGTGAGGACGACAAAAGGGGGGATGTGAGGGTCGGGCCAGAAGCGTAGCAGGTGGGTGACCAGTTGATCAGCCCGTTTGAAGAGGCCGCCATGTTGCCCGTCAGTGCCGATAAAATCCGTATCACAGAATTGGCAGATGGCGCGGCTGCGATCCTGCTCCAGACCTGTCCACAGGTTGCAATGACTGAAACGGCAGAAGATGGCAGGTCGGCCGCTGTGAAAGCCTTCTCCCTGGAGGGAATAGAACACTTCCTTGATTCGGTATGCCATGGCATGCTCCGGCGATTAGGGGGAATGTGCATTTTACTGCTATAATCCATCGATTATCCGTATACAAATATGGGGTGTGGCATGGCTGGAAAAACCCTCTATGACAAGCTTTGGGATGAGCATGTGGTGCGTCAGGAAGAAGACGGCACGACGCTGATCTACATCGACCGTCATTTGCTGCATGAAGTGACCTCGCCGCAGGCGTTCGAAGGCCTGCGTTTGGCTGGACGCAAACCCTGGCGGGTGGACGCCAATCTGGCGACACCGGACCATAATGTGCCGACGACGGAACTGAAGGGTGGGCCGGAGACCATTGAAGATCCCATCTCGCGCATTCAGGTGCTGACGCTGGATAAGAATGCCCAGGAGTTTGGTATTCTGGAGTTCAAGATGGGGGATCCGCGCCAGGGCATCGTGCATGTGGTGGGGCCGGAAGAGGGGGCCACTCTGCCGGGAATGACGGTGGTCTGTGGTGATTCTCACACCTCTACCCATGGCGCGCTTGGGTGTCTGGCCCATGGGATCGGCACCTCTGAGGTGGAGCATGTGCTGGCCACCCAGTGCCTGATCCAGAAAAAGATGAAGAACATGCTCATCAAGGTGGACGGACAACTGCAGCCGGGCGTGGGGCCAAAGGATGTCATCCTCTATATCATCCGCAACATAGGCACCGCCGGCGGTACCGGCTATGCCATTGAGTTTGGCGGGCAGGTGTTCCGCGACATGTCCATCGAGGGGCGTATGACGGTATGTAATATGGCCATTGAAGCCGGCGCCCGGGCCGGGATGGTGGCGGTGGATGAGAAGACCATCGAGTATGTGAAAGGTCGCCCGTTTGCCCCCACCGGTGAGCTATGGGAGAAGGCGGTGGCGCACTGGCAGACATTGCACTCTGACCCGGATGCTGAGTTTGATGTGGTGATCGAGTTCGATGGCAGTCAGATTGAGCCGCAGGTGAGCTGGGGCACGTCACCGGAGATGGTTATTGATATTAGCGGTGGGATCCCCGATCCGGATCAGGAAAGCGATCCGGTCAAGGCCAGCAGCATGCGTCGAGCGTTGGAGTACATGGGACTGAAAGCGGGCATGAAGGCGACGGAGATGCCGGTGGATTATGTCTTTATCGGCTCCTGCACCAACTCGCGTATCGAAGATCTGCGCGCCGCGGCCGAAGTGGTCAAAGGGCGTAAAGTGTCCGATCGGGTTGAGCAGGCCCTGGTGGTGCCCGGTTCCGGTTTGGTGAAGCGCCAGGCGGAGGCAGAGGGGCTGGATGAGGTTTTCAAAGCCGCAGGCTTTGAGTGGCGCAACCCGGGCTGCTCCATGTGTCTGGCGATGAATGCCGATCGTCTGCCGCCCCAGAAGCATTGTGCGTCCACTTCTAACCGCAACTTTGAAGGGCGCCAGGGGGCCGGTGGCCGGACGCACCTGGTCAGCCCGCAAATGGCGGCGGCGGCAGCTATCGCCGGCCACTTTGTTGATGTGCGCGAATATCTGTAAGGAGGCGTCGCGATGGAAAAATTTGCACGATTGACCGCCTTGGTGGCGCCCTTGGATCGGGCCAATGTGGATACGGACGCCATTATTCCGAAGCAGTTTCTCAAATCGATCCAGCGCACAGGATTCGGTCCCTATCTGTTTGATGAATGGCGCTATCTGGATGTAGGCCAGCCGGGGCAGGATTGTAGCAACCGACCGGTCAATCCGGAATTTGTGCTCAACCAGCCCCGCTATCAGGGGGCCAGGATCCTGCTGGCGCGGGAGAACTTCGGCTGTGGCTCCAGCCGTGAGCACGCCCCGTGGGCCCTGAAGGATTATGGGTTTGATGTGATCATTGCCCCTTCCTTTGCTGAGATTTTCTTCAACAACTGCTTCAAAAACGGCATCTTGCCCGTTGTGCTGCCGGATGAGACGGTGGATCAACTGTTCCGGGAGGTGGCCGAGCAGGAAGGTTACATGCTCACGGTGGATCTGGCCGCCCAGACTCTCACCAAGCCCAATGGTGAGGTGATTGCGTTTGAGGTGGATCCCTTCCGTCGCCATTGTCTGTTGGAAGGGTTGGATGATATCGGGCTGACATTGCAGCATGCGGATGAGATCCGCGCCTATGAGGCGCGGCGCAAGCAGGAGGCCCCGTGGCTGTTCGTCCACCTGAAAGAGGTGGCGGAAAAGTACAACCAAGTGTAAGGAAGAGGATCGATGAGCAAGAAGGTTTTGGTTCTACCGGGTGATGGCATTGGCCCGGAAATCACCGCCCAGGCGGTCAAGGTGCTCAAGCGCCTGCAGGAAGAGGGGGCGCTGGATATTGAGTTGCAGGAAGGTCTGGTCGGCGGTGCGGCCTATGATGAGACCGGATCGCCGCTGCCGGATGCCACCTTGGCCGCGGCCCGGCAGGCGGATGCGATCTTGTTGGGCGCGGTGGGAGGCCCGCAGTATGATAGCCTGCCCCGGGATAAGCGTCCGGAAAAGGGGCTGTTGGGCTTGCGCGCCTCGCTGGAACTGTTCGCTAACCTGCGGCCCGCTATCCTCTATCCTCAGTTGGCCCATGCTTCCAGTCTGAAGCCGGAGGTGGTCAGCGGCCTGGATATTTTGATCGTGCGTGAACTGACCGGCGGCATCTATTTCGGCCAGCCGCGGGGAATCCGCACTCTGGACAATGGCGAGCGGGAAGGCTTCAATACCTATGTCTATAGCGAATCCGAGATCAAGCGCATTGCCCATGTGGCCTTTCAGGCGGCGCAGAAGCGCAATAAAAAAGTCACCTCCATCGACAAATCCAATGTGCTGGAGGTGACGGAGCTGTGGAAAGAGGTGGTCACAGAGGTGGCGCGGGCATATCCGGATGTGGAGCTGGAGCATATGCTGGTGGACAATGCGGCCATGCAGTTGGTGCGCTGGCCCAAGCAGTTTGATGTCATGCTCACAGGTAATATGTTCGGTGATATCCTCTCCGATGAGGCAGCCATGTTGACCGGCTCCATCGGTATGCTCCCCTCCGCCTCACTCAATGCCAACAATCAGGGTATGTATGAGCCCTCCCATGGCTCAGCGCCGGATATTGCCGGTCAAGACATTGCCAACCCCCTGGCTACGATTCTGTCTGCGGCCATGATGTTGCGCTATTCCCTGAATGCGCCTGACCTGGCAGCGCGCATTGAGCAGGCTGTCAGCCGGGTGTTGGATGAGGGGCTGCGCACAGCGGATATCTGGACGGAGGGAACGCAAAAGGTGAGCTGCTCCGCCATGGGGGATGCTGTGGTCGCTGCCCTGTAGACATGAAAAACCGCTTTACCATTACCATCAGTGATGTCCACGGCGTACGCCACTACACATTCAGCCAGTTGGTAAGGCGGTTTGTCGGGTGGGGGCTGCTGGTTCTGTTGGCAGTGTTGGTGATGGGGGCGCTGACTATCTGGGTATTGAAAGAGCAAATCCATACTTTGGAAGCACGCCGTGATGCGGCTCAGCAAGCGTACGATAGGGCGTTGCAGCAGCAGGCTGAACGAATGGCGGTGCTGAAAGCGCAGAATGATCGTTTGGCTGCAGCATTGGATGAGCGGGAACAGCGCCTGGTCTCTTTGGATCAGGCGGTTCGTTCGCTAGAAGCCTTTTTAGGGGCGGAGGTTGCCCCTGAGATCCCCTTAGAGGCGCGGGTATCCAATGTTCACCTGACCGCTGCAGAGAAAAAGCTGCTGCAGCAGTTGGTGCCCAGCGGGCGTCCGGTCAAAGTGTTCAAGGGGGTTTCGTCATCGTTCGGTTGGCGGCAACACCCGGTATTGGGCAAGCGGGAACTGCATAAAGGCATTGATTATCGCGGCAAAATGGGTGATGCGATTATTGCTACTGCGGATGCGGTGGTGGAGTATGC
>DQVN01000091.1 GCA_015661715.1 Sulfurivirga caldicuralii | reverse complement strand
GATGCCCATCAGAGTTTGCTTCTGAGCCACAATCTCTAACGTATCCGAACGGGCATTGGTAACATTGAGCACCATCTGACGCAACATTTCCCCAGCCTGATTTTCATCCACTTGCACCCTACCTGAAACGCATCTGACTAACTGGCTGTCATAATCAGGACTTGATGCACGTGCTTGCGCTTCGGTCATCACCACATTGTAAAAGAAGTCCGTCAAGGCGTTGTTCAGGTAGTAGCGGTCGCTGGCATAATTAACCGCCTCAACCAACGCCAAGATAACAATCAGCATCAAAGGCAGCACATAAACCGCCTCAATGAGGCTAAACCCCCCCTGCCGCCGCATAGTCAATGGGCGCAGCATATCCATTGAATATCCTTATAAAATGGAAAAAGGGGCGAATGCCCCCAAATCTGACTACAAGCTTTACTGGCTTCCTTGGTTTCCTTCCAGCTGACTCGCCGTATCGTCCAATTTTTGCTTGACCGCACTGCCAATCGCGCCTGATTCTCCGTCTGTACCAAAAGCATAGACACCAATGGCTACCACAGCAGCCACAATCAGAGCGTACTCGATAATAGATGCACCGCGTTGCTTTTTAAGCGATCTTTTGTGGGAATGAATCATAAGCCTGTCCTCCTGCAAAAGTAGAAAATCTTATTACAAAAACAGCACCTTAATCGCTTAAGGAAGCTGTGCCAGATATAATAATCAAGGTGATTTATAGATGGAAATTGGGGTTTTTTTATGATGATATAACTTTTGTTCAAGAAATAAATAGAGGTTGTAGGATCATAAATAAAAGGAAAGGTGAGCGGATCATGCTTTTAATAGATAAAAAACAAGAATTTATATATAAAAATTATAAATTAAACAGTTTACCGCCATCTTTTTATACGGATAAGAGTATGAGTACATAACAAATTTTTATAGAAAAATGCTTGTCAAAATAGCCGGAACCAGAGCAAGGATCACTTACCAATACAGAAACTGGAAAAGATTTCTCCCAACAGGTCATCGGAGGTAAAGCGACCGGTAATCTCTTCCAACGCCTGTTGCGCCTGACGCAGGTCTTCCGCCAGCAGCTCGCCGGCAGCGTGCTGTTGCAGGTTTTCCTGACCCGTCTCCAGATGCTGCAAAGCCTGCTTAAGCGCTTCAACATGCCGCCGCCGTGCCATAAAGACCCCTTCTGTCGTCTGTTCATAGCCCATGGCCTGTTTCAGATGCGCACGCAACAGCGCCAGCCCCAACCCTTGTTTGGCAGACAGCCAGATCACCACCCGCCCCATCTCGTCGGTATCCACATGGGGTGGCACATCGATCAGATCGATCTTATTGCGAATAATGGTGACAGGCAGATCCTTAGGCAGACGCGCTAAGATCGCCTGATCTTCCGGGGCGATGTCTTCATCGGCCGGCACCACCACCAACACCCGATCCGCCTGCTCCATGGCCGCCCAGGCACGCTCAATGCCAATGCGCTCCACCGCATCTTCCGTCTCCCGCAATCCAGCGGTATCCACAATATGCAGTGGCATGCCATCGATCTGAATGGCCTCGCGAATGGCATCCCGTGTGGTGCCGGCAATCGCGGTAACGATCGCACTCTGCCGCCCGGAGAGCGCGTTGAGCAAACTGGATTTACCCGCATTGGGCCGCCCCAGAATCACCACCGTCATACCCTCGTTAAGCAGCGCCCCTTGTTGCGCCTGAGCCAACAGCCGACGCAACTGATCAATCAGCTGCGCCAGCTCACCCGCCACCTTCCCATCGGAGAGGAAATCGATTTCCTCCTCAGGAAAATCGATGGCCGCCTCCACATACATGCGCAGATGGATTAACCCCTCCACCAGCGTATCCACCGCGCTGGCAAATGCCCCCTGCAGACTTTTGAGCGCGCTGCGTGCCGCCTGTTCTGTGCTGGCATTGATCAGATCGGCAATGGCTTCCGCCTGAGTCAAATCCAGCTTGTCGTTGAGAAAGGCGCGGCGGGAGAATTCGCCCGGCTGTGCCAGACGCGCGCCCAAGCGAATCACCCGCTGCAGCAGCCAGTCCAATACCACCGGCCCTCCATGGGCCTGCAGCTCCAACACATCCTCACCGGTGAAGGAGTGCGGCCCGGCGAAAAACAGCGCGATTCCCTCATCCAACACCTCGCCCCCTTCACCATAGAAGGGCCCATAATGGGCGTAACGGGGGCGCAGTGTCTGACCGGTCACCGCCTGAGCAATCGCTCGCACTTCAGGGCCCGATACCCGCACAATACCGATCCCGCCTCGCCCAGGCGGGGTGGCGATAGCGGCAATGGTGTCATGATCATGGATCATCGCTACTCCTTATGTGACCGCGCATGACGGCGGATCTTACCGATAAGCGGGCGTAGTGATTCGGGTGCCTTATGCGGGTGCATCAACCAGACCAGCAAGGTGGCATCGTCCTGTTTCACCAACTGGGCAAACTGCCCTTGCTCATCCACTGAGAGACGATCATATTCAGCAAGACCCACCTGCAGTAACTGTTCTGTTTCCGCCATTCCCCGACGACACGCCAGGCAGAGATGTTTAGGCGGTGAACTCATTCTGTCAACATCTTTCTTTTCAATGCCCGGATTGCACCACTGGGATCCAACCCTTTGGGACAATTGGCGGTACAGTTTTGAATATTGCGACAACGAAATGTGCCGTAAGCGTCATCCAGCGCCTGCAGACGGGTTTGAGTGTGTTGATCCCGACTATCGCTCACAAAACGTTGCGCTGCCAGCAACGCCGCAGGACCATGGAATTTATCGGGATTCCACCAGAAGGCGGGACAACTGGTGGTACAACAGGCGCACAGGATACATTCATACAACCCTTCAAGCTCGGCCCGTTGCGTCGGCGTTTGCAACAGCTCATGATCCCTATCTCCAGCAGGCGGGATCAACCAAGGCTGCACTGCGGCATAATGTTGAAAAAACTGGTTCATATCCACCACCAGATCACGAATAATCGGCAACCCCGGCAACGGATGAATTTTAATGATCCCGTCTTTGTCCTTCACCTCGTCCCACACTGTGCTCAAACGGGTGATACAGCTCAAACGATTTTTACCATTGACATTCATGCCGTCCGAACCACAGACACCCTCTTTGCAAGAACTGCGGAAAGCCAGCGTTGGATCCTGTTGACGCAAATGCTCCAGAGCATCCAGCAACATCCAATCCCTGGGCATTTGCGCCAGCGCCAGCTCATAGAGTTGCATGCGCGGGATCCTATCCTGTTCAGGCAAATAACGTTGAATGGAAAACCTCAACGTCAACATCTCAATACACTCGCTTCTTGGGTGGGAAAGACGGCACGGTCAACGGCTGCAATGTGACGGGTACATAGGCCAATCGGGGCGTATTGACCGGCTGTGACTGAAAATACAAGGTATGTTTCAGCCAATTGTCATCATCCCGACTGGAATAATCCAGACGATAGTGGGCACCGCGACTTTCCTGGCGTGAACGCGCGCTGTGCACCGTGGCCCAGGCCAAAGCCAGCAGATTTTCCAACTCAAAAGCTTCCAACCGTTCCAGATTGAAAACTTCGCTGCGATCCTGAAGCATCAATTTGTCAACCTGAGCCGAGAATTCCGTCAGATCGTCAATACATTTGTTCAATGTATCCTCTGTACGGAAAACACCGCAGCCGGTCTCCATAATCGTCTGCAGGCGCTGACGCAATGACGCGGGTGTCCCATCGGATGAAGAAGCATCGCATGCTTGCCAACGCTGTATTCGACGCTCAACAGGTTGCAGATCCAAAGGCGCATCAAAATAGTCCAGCGGTTGATGCGACAACTGCTCAATAAGCTGGCGCGCCGCAGCCCGACCGAATACCACTATATCCAGCAGCGAATTTCCCCCCAACCGATTAGCGCCATGCACGGACACACAGGCACATTCACCCACAGCAAACAGATTGGGCAATACTTCCACCTCACCCTGATCATTCAAAGTCTTAACCTGGCCGTGGATATTGGTCGGAATTCCGCCCATCATGTAATGGGCGGTGGGATAGACGGGAATCGGTTCCTGACAGATATCGATCCCGGCAAATGTCAACGCAATCTCCCGAATCGCCGGCAATCGCTGTTTGATCAGCGCACTGTCCAGATGGGTGAGATCAAGCCAGACATGATCCTGATTGACGCCACAACCCCGGCCCTCCTGCACTTCAATGGCTATGGCCCGGGCAACCACATCCCGTGAAGCCAGCTCCCGCGCATGGGGGGCATAGTGTTTCATGAACGCCTCACCAGCGGCATTACGCAAAACCCCACCTTCCCCCCGCGCTGCTTCAGAAATCAGAATACCCTTACCGCTGAGGCCGGTTGGATGAAACTGCCAGAACTCCATGTCCTGTAGCGCCAGCCCCGCTCTCAAGATCATCGCCAGCCCATCTCCCGTATTGATCCGGGCATTGGTATTGGTGCGAAAAAGCTGCGCCGCCCCGCCGGTGGCCAGCATAATGGCCCGACTGCGCAAAACCTTATATTCCCCCGTGGCAATATCCAACACCATGAGCGCAGCTATATCGCCACGCTCATCCCGAATCAGATCGATGGCCTGATGTTCCACAAAGAAGGTGGTCTGGGCGCGCAAATTCTGCTGATACAGACTGTGTAAAATGGCGTGACCGGTACGATCAGCGGCGGCACAGGTTCGCGCCGCCTGCCGCTGACCGAAATTCAAACTCTGTCCACCAAAAGGGCGCTGATAGATTTTGCCCGATTCGGTGCGGGAAAAAGGCACGCCAAAATGTTCCAGCTCTCGCACCACATCAGGCGCCTCACGACACATATACTCGATGGCATCCTGATCACCCAGATAATCACTGCCCTTGATGGTGTCGTACATGTGCCACAGCCAGTTGTCCGGCAAGATATTCCCCAATGCCGCATTGATACCGCCTTGCGCTGCCACAGTATGGGAACGGGTGGGAAAAACCTTGGATACCACCGCCGTTCTAATTCCTTTCTCTGACAACATCAAAGCGGCCCGTAGCCCTGCACCGCCAGAGCCCACAATCACCGCATCAAAGTGGTAGGTTTCAAATTCCATCGGTTACAACCGGGCAATGGACAATAAAGATGCCAGCAAATAGAGCAAATCCGCCGCCACCAGACCAAGCACAACCGCCCAAACACTCAACGCGGCATACAGCCAGCGTCCATATCCCAAAGCGGGCAGATAATCCATCAATACATCGCGTACGCCCACCCACATGTGCACCAGTAACAACGCCAGAACCAACAGGGTGGGTATCAAAAACCAAGGCGCGCTGAGCATCTGCACAAACCGCTCATAACTGTCGACTGGCTGTATGGCCAGATAGGCCACAGCGGTGGGAAAATACACTGCCAGCGCCCAGGCGCTCCAGCGCTGCCAGCGGTATGCTTTCAGGCCTGAAACCCTCATCGCCATACCTCCCAGCTCAACAGTAGCCATGCAATCCCATAGAGCTTGAGCAAAAGTGATGGATGTAAAAACTCCAGCCCGATCTCATGCTCCATCAATAGATGACGCAGCCCCGCCAACCAGTGATAAAGCAACGCTGACAGACCCAACCACAACCACAGCCGTCCCCAAATACCCTGCCAGAATCCGACAATTTCAGCAAAATGCAACGGTGATAAGATCCAGACATTCAGGATCACCAACCCTGAGAGCAAAAAGATCACGCTGATCAGCCCGCAGATACGATGGGCAATGGACAACCAGGCATTTAATGGAAAATGGAATTGATACCACTCCCGCCACACTGGGCGGGGGGTTTCCGGTGAGACAGGTTCTGCCATCAAGCGTTTTTTTGCCATTACCCCTCTAACGCCTCTCCCAACCTGCAAGCCAATAGCGTATCACGCTCTAGGTTGTTGAGGATAGAGGAAACTAGCCTTCCTGTTCGATCTTGCGGGTGATATACCACTGCTGGGCAATGGAGAGAATATTGTTCACCACCCAGTAGAGCACCAGCCCTGATGGGAACCACAGGAAAAAGATGGTAAAGATAATAGGCATCAACTGCATGACCTTCTGCTGCGTCTCATCCATCATGGTGGTGGGGTTCAACTTCATCTGCACCCACATACTGGCCCCCATGATCAGCGGCAGCACAT
>DQVN01000102.1 GCA_015661715.1 Sulfurivirga caldicuralii | reverse complement strand
GCTGCCTTGGCGGAGAGGGTGACCACATCCTCATCCGGCGGGGCGATGGACATGCGTTCCTGGCCGATGCCGACATGGAACTTGTCGAGGTCGATTCCTTTTTCGGCGGCGAATGTGTCCAGGCCTAAATAATAGTCTGCGGTGGCAAAATGGATCAGGTCGATGCCAACATTCATATATGAATCTCTTATGTGCTCAACAGGAGCTGGCGGTTGTCGAACAGGTGTTCGAAGCTGGGCGCACCCAGCAGAAACTGGGCGGTACGATACTCTTTCCAGAAACGCTCGATGACCTGGATAACCGCCGAGGTGCTCTCCATGGCGGCAGCAAGCAGCGGTGCGGCAACACCACACATGGAGCTGCCCATTATAACACACTTGACCATGTCCACCCCGGTGCGGATGCCGCCGCTGGCGATTAGCGTGGCCTGGTTGCGGTAGGGGGCGGCGAGCTTCAGCGCCTCTTTCAGTGTCAAGCCCCAATCTTGAAAGGTTAGTCCCAAATCGTCCTGGCTGCGGTGGGCTTCGATACGGCTCCAACTGGTACCGCCACGGGCGGCTAGATCGAAATGCCGTACGCCGACGCGCAGCCCCAGCTCGATGTCCAGTGGCGATAGGCCACAGCCCACCTCTTTCAGGATGACCGGGATGTCGATGGAATCCACTACCTCTGCAATGCGATCGCTTAATTCAGCAAAGTTGCGGTTGCCTTCCGGTTGAATCACCTCCTGCAGTGGGTTGAGATGCAGGTAGAGGGCATCTGCATCCAGGGTATCGATCACCTCTTCAATTTCGGTGAGTGCAATGCCGTTGTTCAGTTGGATCGCACCCAGATTGGCGATCAGGGGAACGGAGGGGGCGAAGCGGCGCAGTTGGAAGCTGGAGCGGGCATCAGGCCTTTCCAGCATGATGCGTTGGGAGCCCACCGCCATGGGGACCTGCATGGCTTCCGCCGCTTCGGCCAGATGCTGGTTGATGTGCTGCAAGGTGTCACCGGCGCCACCGGTCATGCTGCTGATGAGAAATGGAAAGCGTACTTCAATGTCCAGGAAGGTGGTACGAGTATCCACCTCGTCGAAATCCAGCTCTGGCAGAGCACGGTGCAGCAGACGGATATCGGCCAGACCGCTGTCGCCCCGCTCGATTTGTGGGTCTTGTTGTAGCAGGGCCAGGTGGTCCAGCTTGCGCTGCTGGATATCAGTCATGCGGTTGTCGCTCCAGTTTCAGGTGCGCTGCCATCAACTCACCCGGGTTGGTTTGCGCCGCCAGCAGCGAAAGCTCACCGCAGAGCACGACAGCAGCGCAGATACCCGCCAGACGGCGAGCGTTTTCACCTGGGGTATCATTTTGCAGGCAACCCATACGCGCCAGGTTGTCGCGCACGAAATCCAGCCCTTTACCATTGCCTACGGTGCCGACAATCAGATTGGGCAGCGTGGTGGAGAAGTAGAGGTCGCCGTTTTCCAGCACTTCAGCGTGGTCGATGCACTGGGAGCCTTCCACGATATTGGCCGCATCCTGACCGGTGGCCAGATAGAAAGCCAGCAGCATATTGGCCGCATGGGCGTTGGCGCTCATCAGGCTGCCGGCGGCAATGCTGCCGAGCAGATTTTTTTTGATATGCAGTGCCACCAGCTTTTGTGGGGTGGTTTTCAGAAAGCGTTTGACCAGTCTTTCCGGCAGCCAGGTTTCCGCCACCACATATTTGCCACGCCCATACAGGGCATTGACGGCTGAGACTTTTTTGTCGGTGCAGAAATTACCGGAGATGGAGACATAGTGCAGAAAAGGATAGCGCGCCAGTAAGTAGGGGATCAGTTGATCTGCAGCCTGGGTGACCATGTTGTGGCCGGCAGCATCGCCGGTGGTGAAATCCAGGCGCAGAATCAGCAGATTGCCGATGATTTTGGGATGCACTTCAATAAGCTGCGCAAAGCGGCTGGTTTCGCTGACCACCTGTTGCAGCGCCGCTATATCGGCGCTGATTGCCTCGGCCGCTGACCGTGCCTGGGCTGCATCGGGTGCCTGTAGGGTAATGGAGCGGCTCATGCGTGCATCTACCAGGGTGATGTGGATGCCGCCGGCATGGGCGCTGACCCGGGCGCCGCGGTTGACCGAGGGCCACAAGGGGGTTTCATAGGTGGCCAGGGGCGCCTCTACTTCGGCCATGATATCACCGCGCAGGCGCAATGGACCGACCCACTGCATGGGGATCTGGGCATGTGTATACGTCATAGCCGCCCATTATTGAAGCCACCCCGGGTGCTGTCAAGGTGGGTTGTCAGTAAAAGATAAAAACAATTGATAATCCTATTTTGATTGTTTATGATAAAGTCTTTCTTGAAAAAGGGCAGGATGCCCCTTATGTTTACGCAGCCAGTCCGGCTGATGCGCTATGTTGAATGACCTGTTAAGGAGGATCAAAAATGAGTGAAATGCAAATCCGTATGCCGCTGTTGGGTGAAGCCTTTCCTGAGTTGAATGTACAAACCACGCATGGCCCCATGTCCTTGCCAGAAGATCTGAAAGGTAAGTGGACGGTATTGTTCAGCCATCCGGCAGACTTCACCCCGGTGTGTACTACTGAGTTCGTTGGCTTCCAGAAGCGCGCCGATGAGTTCGCAGCGCTGAATTGCCAGTTGATCGGCCTGTCCGTGGATCAGGTGTTCTCCCATATTCAGTGGGTGCGCTGGATTAAGGAAAAGCTGGGAGTTGAAATCACTTATCCCATCATTGCGGCGAATGATTCAGTCGCAGCTAAGATCGGCATGTTGCATCCCAATAAGGGCAGCAATACTGTCCGTGCCGTGTTTGTGATCGATCCAGAAGGCGTGATCCGCACCATCCTGTACTATCCCCAGGAGATTGGGCGCAATATCGATGAAATCGTTCGGGTGGTTAAAGCATTGCAGACATCTGATGCCAATGGTGTGGCCACACCGGCGAATTGGCCAGAGAATGAGTTGGTGGGCGACCATGTCATCATCCCGCCGGCCAGCGATGAGAAAACTGCAGAAAAGCGCACTCAGGAGTATGAGTGCTTTGACTGGTGGTTCTGTCATAAGCCGCTGTAAACAGTACAAATGTGACGATCGTATGACCGCACCCTTTGGGTGCGGTTTTTTTTTGAGTGCGGGAAACTCAATAGGTGAGTAATTCACCAATGGGACGCTGACGCCAGGTGGGTTCGGTCGCCAGCAGGGCCAGCAGCAGTTCTGCTGTGGCGATGGCATCTTCCCGGGCATGATGGATGGGATGAGGTGGCAGGTGGAAGCGCTGGCGCAACGCCCCAAGACGGAATGCTTGCGGCGGATGAGCCTTATGGCGCAGCAAGCGCCGAGCAAGTGTGAGTGTATCCAGCATGGGCAGGTTGAAGCCGTGGTGGTAGCAGTGTTTCAGCGCCTGGTTTAAGAAACCTTGTTCAATGGGGGCAAAATGGACCACCGGCCAGTATCCAGACAGAGCCTCGACTAACGCATCCAAGGCTTCACACAGGGTGCACCCTCTTTGCAGTTGGTGGTGGGTGAGGCCGTGGATATGGATGCTGTGATCAGGCAGGTTTTTCGGCGGGCGAATCAGTAGATGTTGACTGCGGCCGGGATAGACATGGTGGGCATCGAGATACACCCAGCCGATGGAGAGCAGATAATCTTGCTGGGGGTTGAGGCCGGTGGTTTCAAAATCCAGGGCAATCAGGGGTGAGACGGCCAGTGGCGCATCAAGCGGTGGTATTTGTGCCAGCAGAGTTTTGAGGGGGCCGTCGGACAGTTGCTTGAGACGGCGCTGGTGTTGCCAGCGAAATAACCAGCGTTGCAACATCATGGGTTTTGTAACCGCAAGGCCAGCGCCTCTTGCATCTCGCCAATGATGGCGAAGGCATCTTTAAGGTGGCGCTGTTCCAGATAAGAGAGCTGATCGGGCTGGATGAGGTTATCCGGAGGCGTTTGTCGTAATAGTTGCTGGGCCTGGTGTTGTTGGCGAATGTGATTCACCAAGATCCAGACATCCCGCAGGTTTTCATAGCCGTCCTGGCTGATGATCCGCTGTTGCGCGCTGCCCCGTAGGCGGCTGATGCTATTCAGACGCCGAATGCCCCCGGCGAGGGCGTGGACACGGGCCAACTCCACGATGGGTGCAATGGCACCTTTTTTCAGGTTCAGTACCGGTTGGCGTTGCCCATCCCTGTCCAGGATGAGCTGGCGGAAAAAGCCCAGTGGTGGGCGAAAGCGCAAGGCATTGCTGGCCATATGATGCAGAAACAGACCTGCCTGTTCAGCTTGATCCAGTACCTGCGCCATCATCGGTGCGACCAGTTGATGGTCATCGACAATCGCAATCATATCGAAAAAAATGCTTGCCTGGAGCAATGCTTCGCCGTTCGGTTCATTTATCCACTGGTGAAAATACGTTTGCCAGACAGATAGGGGCTGGCGCCAGCGCGGGTTCTGTGCCATGACCTCTCCGGGGCAAGGGGCAAAGCCCAGTTGGGACAGGGCATGATTGATGCGCTTTGCCAGTTGCTCGAAATAGGCGCCATGCTGCGAGGGGCAGTAGCGATCGTGCAGCACCATGGCATTGTCCTGATCGGTTTTGACCGCCTGCTCTTTACGGGCCAATGAGCCGGTGATTACAAAAGCATAAGGAATGGGGGGCGGGCCTTGTTCCGCCTGGCACAGGCGGACGGTTTGTGCCGTTATCGCCTGGTAGAGGGCGCTCAGAATGGCGGCCACCTGAATGGGGTCCATGCGCTGTTGTGCCAGTTGGATGAAGAGCTGTTCGGCTTGCTTGCTCAGTTGATGCAGTTCCGCCAGATTTTGCGCTTGATGGATTTGCTGGGTCAATGATGACCAGGCGGGTGTCCGGGTGGTCAGTTGCGATAGATCAAAGTATTGCCAGCCTGACTCGGTTTTGACCAGCGCCCGCTGCTGCCCTTTTTCCAGTAGGCGCACCAGTGCTTTCCCCAAGGGGTAGGTGGCGGGTAATTGCAACGGTGGGTGTGCGGACAGCCAGGTTTGTAAAGGGGCGTCTGGTTGGATGCGTTGGGCCATTGCTTGGCGCAGGTGACGGTCGTCAATCAGGGCATGGGGGTGTTGGCTCTCGTTCTGCACGACCAGGAGGGTCGGGTGTTGGTTCAGCGCCCGGGCGGCAGCGTATGTCGGGGCGTTCACAGGAAGGGTATGGAGCGGATGTGAGTGCTGATCCAGAGGGCTGCACAGATCCAAGCGCTCCAAATCCAGGTTTTTCAGGGTGCTTTGTAGCCGTTGGGGTTTATGATGGGCAAAGAAGGTGGGAAAGGCTTCATATTGCTGATAGGCGGCCAGAAACAGGTCTGCGGGAAACTGATAGGCCAGAGTGTCTTCCCAGGCGACCAATTTGAGACTGACCCAGCCGTTTTTCAGCACGGAGCGGTAGCCAAACCACTCTTTTTCCCCAATTAGATTGACCAGTTGATCTTCGTCATCATAGGCCGCCACGGCGCCGCTGCGAATCAGAGAGACCATCTGATTGTGCGTGCCCCGCGCCAGGATGGTCTCACCGGCTCGCCAGTAAGTGCTTCGACAGGTCGCTACCCAGCGCTGCAGTTCGCTTTCTGGCAGGCTCTCCAGAGGTGGGCACTGTTTGAGAAACTCAGTTAATGCCAGGGTTTCCATGCTCGGGCCACTCTCCGATATAGTTGCGCCAGTGGCTTTGGGCCACCCAGCGCAGGCGTAGGGGCTGGGTGATACCCGGCGCTAAAGGCAGGGACCAGCGGTATCCTGCTGTATCGTCTTGACGCATGGGTTGAGGGGGCATCAGGTCAACGACTTCGAGCAAAACCCCTTTCAACCGCTGGTTGGCCTGAAGGTAGAGGGTGCTGCCCTGTTGTTTCAGGGTGAGGGAGAAATCGCCATGGGACAGGGTACATCCTGGCTGCAGCGGACAGGGCGTGGTCGTGGGTAGCAGACGGTTCAGTGGCGCGGGCTGTCGATCGCGCTTGAGATACCAGTCGGTGAGGGCAAAACCGGTCAGGGCGAGGAAAGGGGTCATGATGGCGGCGATCAGATAGTGTGTTTTCATGCAATCAATTTCATTGGCTGATGCTTAGGCTCAGGCAAACCGGTGATAACCGGCTTGCCTGAGCCCCGCCCCGAATGGGGCGAGGGTATGGGTTAATGGGCTCCCTCTACATGGGTGCGGCTGCCTTTGGGAACGCGGATATCATCCACCAGATCTTGGATGTGGATCGGGGTGGGTGAAGTCACCTTGGTCACCAGAAAAGCAACGATGAAGTTGACCAGTGCGCCCACGGCGCCAAAGGCATTGGGGCTGATGCCCAGGAACCAGTTGGGCGGTAAGTCACCCAGGAAGGCTGTTCCGGGAATAAACATGATTCCTTTGTGTTGGAACACATAAAACAGGGTGACGCCGATCCCGGCCAGCATCCCGGCGATGGCACCCTCTTTATTGATATGCTTGAAGAAGATGCCCATGATAATGGCCGGGAACAGAGAGGCCGCGGCCAGGCCAAAGGCAATGGCCACGGTGCCGGCGGCAAAGTCCGGAGGATTCAGGCCCAGATAGCCGGCCAGCAGGACTGTTCCTGCCATGGCGATGCGGCTGGCGCGCAGTTCAGCCCGTTCAGACATGTTGCGCATAAATAGCCCCTTGAGCAGGTCATGGGAGACGGCGGAGGCGATGGCCAGCAGCAGCCCGGCGGCCGTTGACAGGGCGGCGGCCAGCCCCCCTGCAACCACCAAGGCGATCACCCAGTTGGGTAGTCCGGCGATTTCAGGGTTGGCCAGTACCATAATGTCGCGGTCTACGGTGAGCTCTGATCCTTTCCAGCCCCATTCCTGCTCGGCTTTTTGGGAGAGCTCAGGGTTTTTGTCGTTGTAATACTGAATACGCCCATCGCCATTTTTATCTTCAAACTTGAGCAGACCGGTGGTTTCCCACTTCTTGAACCATTCAGGGCGCTCTTCATATTTGAGGTTCCCTTCTGGGCTACCTACAGGGCCCGTCTGTATGGTGTCCATCAGGTTCAGACGTGCCATACCCCCGACCGCCGGTGCCACAGTGTAGAGCAGGGCGATAAAGATCAGCGCCCAGCCCGCAGAGCTGCGGGCAGCTTTCACCGAACGCACGGTGAAAAAGCGCATGATGACATGGGGCAGACCGGCCGTACCGATCATTAGCGTCAGGGTGTAGACGAACATGTTGAGGTCATTGCCCATGACCTGGGTGGTGTATTGATGAAAGCCCAGTTCCACCACCAGCTGATCCAGTTTATCCAGCAGGTAGGTGCCATCGGCCAGCAGACGATCTCCCAGACCCAGTTGGGGCAGCGGGTTGCCAGTCAGGTGCAAGGAGATGAAAACCGCCGGGACAGTGTAGGCGGTAATCAGCACCACATACTGAGCGATCTGGGTATAGGTGATGCCTTTCATGCCTCCCAGTACGGCATAGAAGAAGACGATGCCCATACCCACATACAGGCCGGTGTCATAATCGGTTTCCAGAAAGCGGGAAAAGGCCACGCCAATGCCTTTCATCTGGCCGATGACATAAGTGACGGAGGCCAGAATCAGACAGATGACGGCGATGATGCGTGCAGTATCGGAGTAATATCGCTCGCCGATAAACTCCGGCACGGTGAATTTGCCGAATTTGCGCAGGTAAGGCGCCAGGAGCATGGCCAATAACACATAGCCCCCCGTCCAGCCCATTAGAAAGACGGATGCGCCATAGCCGTTAAAGGCGATTAGGCCGGCCATGGAGATGAAAGAGGCGGCCGACATCCAGTCTGCGGCGGTGGCCATCCCATTGGCAACCGGGTGGATGTTGCCGCCTGCTACATAAAACTCGCCGGTGGTACTGGCCCGTGCCCAGATGGCGATGCCGATATACAGGGCGAAGGTGGCGCCCACGACAAGATAAGTGAGGGTATTCAGATCCATGCTTCAACGCTCCTTATTCTTCATGGACGTCATGGAGACGATCCAGTTTGTTCATTTTCCAGGCGTAGCAGAACGTCAGGATGATAAAAGTGTAGATGGACCCTTGTTGCGCAAACCAGAAGCCCAAGGGGTAACCGCCAATATGGATCTGATTGAGCACATCCACCAGCAGAATGCCGAATCCGTATGAGACGATGAACCAGATGGATAGACACACGCCCAACAGACGCAGATTGGCGCGCCAATAGGCGTAATTATCCAGATGTTTTTCCTGTTGTTGGCTCATGTGGACAACCTCCTTGATAAAAGGAATTGAGCTTTGTTTTGTCTTGTGGTGCGCTACGCGAAGTGCACAGGCTTTATCATAGATGGTAGCAGATAGCATACGATATTTTTTGCACATTTTGAGAGTTGGTGACCTTCCCCCAATCTTTACACCACCTCCAAGGTGAGGCAAAAGCATCTAAAGCATCTTATGCCACCTTAAACTTGGCAGAGTCTCCAGTTTGGGGTGGGCCTAAAAAAGGGGGGTTACAATGCAACCGGACAAATCGTGCACTACACACCGGACAGCTTATTTGCTTTTAAAATTTTTCATCAAAGAGGCTTGTAAAGTAGGTAATGATGCCTATAATACGCATCTCGCTTCGGGGCGTGGTCTTGGAGCGAGGGAGAGGG
>DQVN01000115.1 GCA_015661715.1 Sulfurivirga caldicuralii | reverse complement strand
TTGGCTCAGCAGTTGCTCAATGAAGGCCTGTCACCCAAGCGCACGGCGGAACTGGTGGCTGAGGCCTTTGATCTACGACGTAATAGCGTTTATCGTCATGTGCAGACCTTGAAACAGCAGCAATAGACTATAATCGTAAAGGTGAAAGCGGGCTGGGCAGTCGCCGGTCTTTTGATCGGAGGAAAGTCCGGGCACCGTAGAGCAGGATGCCAGCTAACCGCTGGGCGCCGTAAGGCGACGGAAAGTGCCACAGAGAGCAGACCGCCGATGGCCCTTTGGGCACAGGCAAGGGTGAAAGGGTGCGGTAAGAGCGCACCGCCCGACTGGTAACAGTCGGGGCAGGGTAAACCCCATCCGGTGCAAGACCAAATAGGCACACATGCAGCCTTTGCTGCACAGCCTTGCTCGGGCTGGTGTGCGGGTAGGTCGCTTGAGGCCTGCCGTGAGGTAGGCCCTAGATGAATGGCTGCCACCTCTGCGCGGGCAGAGGTACAAAACCCGGCTTATAGGCCCGCTTTCACTTATTCCCCATCTGCTAGTAATTCAAGTCACCAGTTCAATATATGGCTCTTATCCGCTTTTCTTTCACAATATATTGTGTTTAAGTTTATTTCTGTTATACCATTTATTTAACGTTTTTTGTATATAACTATCTTTATCTCTATGAAAAATATGGGGTTTTTGTAAATTTAATGAGGTAATCGGGGCAGTGGAAGATGATATTAAAAGTGTATGTAAGTGTCTGACTTTTCATTGAAAAAATGCTTTTGAAAACGGTTGACAGGGGTGTTTGGGCTCAATATAGTGGCGCTAAGTGGTAGAAAGTGGTGAAAAGTGGGTCATGCTGTTTTTTCGGGGGTTGCATTATGTCAATCTGGACCAGAAAGGTCGGCTGGCGATCCCTAAGCGTCTGCGGGAGACTGTCGCTCAGGCGGGTTGCAAGACGCTGGTGGCCACTATTGATCTACAAAGCCCGTGCTTGCTGCTCTATCCCTTCGAAGAGTGGAAGCTAATTGAACAGAAGATTATGAGCCTGCCTAATCTGGACCCGACAGCACGCCGTTACCAGCGCCTGTTCGTGGGCTTTGCCCATGAGCTGGACATGGACGGGCAAGGACGGATTCTGCTGCCGGCAGTGCTGCGCCAGCATATTGATCTGGAGCGTCAGGGCGTTTTGTTGGGGCAAGGCAACAAAATGGAGTTGTGGTCCGAAGCCCAGTGGGATCAGACCTGCCCGGCTATGCTGGAAGAAGCAAAAGATGAGCCGGTGCCTGAAGCGCTGGCAAATTTGAGTATTTAAAGTGGCGGCAGTGGCGCATCATCCGGTTATGTTGCAAGAGGCCTTGGCGGGGCTTGATATTCGGCCGGACGGATATTATGTGGATGCGACCTTTGGGCGAGGCGGGCATAGTCAAGCGATCTTGGCCCGTCTGGGTGAGAGGGGGCGCCTGTTGGGGATTGATCAAGACCCGGAGGCGGTGGCTTGGGCGCAGAGACATATTCAGGATCCACGTTTCACCATATGCCATGGTAGCTTTGCGCAATTGGCTCAATTTGTTGATGAATTGGGTTGGCGCGGTCAGGTGAATGGCATTTTGCTGGATTTGGGCGTCTCTTCACCTCAGTTGGATGAGGCGCGGCGAGGGTTCAGCTTTTTACGAGAAGGGCCGCTGGATATGCGTATGAATCCGCACCAGGGGCTCAGTGCCCGGGAGTGGTTGCAGCAGGTGGATCAGCGTACTCTGGCAAAGGTGTTGCGTAGCTATGGGGAGGAGCGTTTTGCTGGACGCATTGCCCGGGCGATCAAAAAGGCGTTGGATGAGGGTGGGCTGCAGACAACCACGGCGCTGGCGCAGCTGATTGAACGGGTCGTGCCGCGGCGGGAGCGCCATAAGCATCCAGCCACGCGCAGCTTTCAGGCCATTCGTATCGCCGTCAATCAGGAACTGGAGGCGTTGCAGCAGGTGTTGCAGCAGGCGGTGGAGGTGTTGGCGCCGGGTGGACGGTTGGTGGTGATCAGTTTCCACTCTTTGGAAGACCGATTGGTGAAGCGTTTTATTCGCAGTCAGTCACGGGTAGAAGAGATTTTTCCGGGTCTGCCGGTTTCGGGGCGCCAGGCGGTGCCTCGGCTGCGACCAGTGGGCAAGGCGCAATTTCCATCGGAACGGGAATTGGCCGAAAACGTACGCGCCCGCAGTGCGGTGTTGCGGGTGGCGGAGAAGCAGCATTTTGAGGATTAAGGCTTGTCGATGGGTGTCGATTGGCAGGCTGAGTTTGCAGCAGGCTCAATAAAGAGGAGAGAGATGATGCGCTTTGAACTGCGTGAAGAAAGTGTCCGTACACCAGGTATGCCAGTGATCAAGGTGGTAGGCCTGGGCGGCGGCGGTGGAAATGCCGTGGAATATATGGTGCGCAACCGTGTTGAAGGGGTGGAGTTTATTTGTGCCAATACCGATGTGCAGGCGCTTAATTCCCTGTCTGTGCCGGTCAGGATTCAGTTGGGTGAAAGTGGTTTGGGCGCTGGGGCCAAGCCAGAGCGGGGGCGTGAGGCGGCCATGCACAATATTGATGCTATCCGTGAGCACTTGCGCGATGCGGATATGGTATTTATTACTGCGGGTATGGGGGGTGGTACCGGCACCGGTGCGGCACCCGTAGTGGCGCAAGTGGCTAGGGAAATGGGGATTTTGACCGTGGGGGTGGTTTCCCGGCCGTTCCGCTTCGAGCGCCGGGCACAGGTGGCAGAAGAGGGTATCAAGGCTTTGAGTGAGCATGTGGATTCTTTGATCGTCATCCCCAACGACAAGCTGATTAAAGTGCTGGGTGGTGACTTTGTCATGACCAAGGCGTTTGATTATGCCAATGAGGTGCTGCATGGGGCTGTGCAGGGAATTGCCGAGCTGATTACGCGCCCAGGTTTGATCAATGTGGACTTTGAAGATGTGCGTACCGTAATGGGATGCAAGGGCTATGCGCTGATGGGTGTGGGTGTGGCTACAGGTGAAGACCGTGCCACGGCGGCGACGCAGAAAGCCATCAACAACCCTCTGCTAGAAGATGTGAAGATCGAAGGCGCCAAAGGTGTGCTGGTAAATGTGACCGCCGGTCCGGATCTGACCATGCAGGAGTGGGACGATGTGGGTAATATGATCGATCAGTTGGCGGATGCTCAGGCCAATGTGATTGTGGGTACGTCCATTGATGAGGGTATGGAAGGGGAGCTGCGGGTCACCGTGGTGGCTACCGGGTTGGAAAGTGCTGGTGAGGCACAGGCCGTGCCTTCAGCGGTGCGTCGTCGCGCCAAGGTTGAGGAGCAACCTGTTGAGCCTCAGCCAGCAGAGGTGCTCGAGCCTGCCCCTCAGCCGCAACAGGTGCAAACGCCGGTGATGGATCTGGAACCGCCAGTGCCGCCGACTGCCGCTACAGCACAGGCTGGTTTGGCCGCGCGTCGGGTGGCCAATGGCGATGAGCGCGCAGATATCACCCAATTTGGGGATGGTTTTTTAGATATTCCAACCTTTATGCGGCGCCAGGCAGACTGATCGCTGAACGATGGTGAACGCTCTCCTCAAGCCCGAGGTTCGAGCTTGGCTCGGCCGCGGGCTTTTTGTCGTGATTTTGCTGCTCATTTTATTGGGGGAAGCCTGGTGGGTGGTGGCGCAACAGCAAGGATTGCGCAATGCCGCGGCGGAGTACGCTCGGCTGTTACAACAGCAACGTCAGGCGCAGGCGAAGTGGAGTCAGTTGGTGTTGGAGTATGAGCATCTAAGTGCGCCGGTCATGCTGGAGAAGCGCGCACGTAAGGCGTTGGGCATGGCCTACCGCCCGCCCGTTCAGACCATTACTTTATACCCACAAGCGGTAGATGAAGTTGAGTAGGCTCAAGGCGCTGTTACGCCGTGAACACTGGGTGCTGGCCTCGGTGTTGATCGTGGTCGCCTTGATATTGGCACGGGCATGGTTTGTGCAGGTGGAACAGGCTGACTTTCTCCAGCAGCAGGCACAGGTGCGCCAGGTACGATTGTTGGAACTGCCGGCCTCTAGGGGAGTGATTTATGACCGCCATGGTCAGGTATTGGCTTTATCCACACCGGTGGCAGATGTTTGGTTGGACCCTAAGCAAGCCTGCCCCCAGATAGACGCTTTGCGCCCTGCCGTGGAGGTATTGCAGCGCAATTGGATGGCACTGCGCAAGCGGGTATTGGGGCGCTGCGACAGCCGATTTATGTATCTGCAGCGTCAGGTGATCCCTGATGTGGCGCAACGCATTCAGGCGATGAAAATCCCGGGGCTGTATGTAACCCCCACCTATAAGCGCTACTATCCGCAAGCGGAGGTGGCTGCCCATTTGTTGGGGTTTACCAATATCGATGATGTGGGCCAGGCAGGATTGGAAAAGGTGTTTGATCACTGGCTGCGGGGAACGCCGGGACAGATCCGCGTGATC
>DQVN01000053.1 GCA_015661715.1 Sulfurivirga caldicuralii | reverse complement strand
TGTGGGTGGTGGCGGACAATGTGCGCAAAGGTGCAGCCACCAATACGGTGCAGATTGCCGAACTGCTGATTAAAAAGTACCTCTAAGGCTTGCGCATATGAAAGTGCAAGGGGGCCGGTGTGCGCTACGCCCTGGGCATTGAGTATGACGGCCGTGCCTACTGCGGCTGGCAGCATCAGGATCACTGCCGCGCCGTGCAGACGCAAGTAGAGCGTGCGTTGAGCATCATCGCGGATGAGCCGATTCAAGTGCGCTGTGCCGGGCGCACGGACACCGGCGTACACGCCTTGAATCAGGTGGTGCACTTCGATACCACTGCCCAGCGTCCTTTGCGTGCCTGGGTGGAGGGGGTCAATACCCATTTGCCTGATGATGTGCGGGTGCATTGGGTCAAGCCGGTGCCGGATGATTTTGATGCCCGCTTCAGCGCCGTGGCCCGTCAGTACCGTTATGTGATCTACAACCATCCCACCGCCTCAGCGTTGCTGCGCGGGCGGGTCACCTGGGTGCGCCAGGCATTGGATGCGGCGGCGATGCATCGGGCGGCGCAGGCGTTGCTCGGCGAGCAGGATTTTTCCAGTTTCCGCGCCACTGGCTGTCAGGCCAAACATCCCATGCGCCAGGTGCAGAGGGTTCAGGTGGAACGCCAGGGCGATCTGGTGTGGGTGGATATCCGCGCCAATGCGTTTCTGCATCATATGGTGCGTAATATCGTCGGCAGCTTGATTCGTGTGGGGATGGGAGAGCAGACGGAAAGCTGGTTGGCGGAGCTGCTGGCCAAGCGCGACCGTACCCAGGCGGCGGAAACGGCACCTGCGGCGGGGCTTTACTTCATCACCGCTTTTTACCCGGATGCGTTGCAGATTCCCCGCCGCGGGGCGGACTGTGTGGTTTGGACATGTGCGGAGGTCAAGGCATGAGCACACGGGTGAAGATCTGCGGTATCACCCGTTTGGCGGATGCGCTGGCTGCCGCCACCGCCGGGGCGGACGCCATCGGCCTGGTGTTCTATGACAAAAGCCCGCGGGCCGTGGATATCGGCCAAGCCTGGGAGATTCTGGATGGCCTGCCCCCTTTTATTACCACCGTAGGGCTGTTTGTCAATGCTGATGCGCGCATGATCGAGGAGATTCTGGTGGAAGTGCCCCTGGATGTGCTGCAGTTTCATGGGGATGAGACACCGGATTTCTGTGAACAGTTTGGCCATCCTTACATTAAGGCGATCCGGATGCGCGCCGAGACAGATCTGCAAGCGCTGGCGCAAGATTACGCGGGCGCTCAGGGCCTGTTGTTGGATACTTACCGGCCAGGGGTGCCGGGCGGTACGGGGGAAGCCTTCGACTGGTCGCTGGCCCAGCAGCCGTGTGACAAGCCCATTATCCTGGCGGGCGGCTTGCGGCCTGACAATGTGGCCCGTGCCATTGCGCAGGTGCGTCCCTGGGCCGTTGATGTGAGTGGCGGGGTGGAAAAGGAGAAGGGCATCAAGGATTCAGGTAAAATTGATGCCTTTATACAGGCAGTAAAGCAGGCGTCATGACCATCGACTACACACAATTCCCCGACGCACGCGGCCACTTCGGCCCCTATGGCGGCATCTTTGCCCCTGAGACGCTGATGGCCGCGTTGGCGGCGCTGCAAGCGCAGTACGCCACCCTCAAGCAGGATGCAGCATTCTGGGCGGCGCTGGCGGCCGATCTGCGCGATTATGTGGGCCGTCCCACGCCGCTGTACTTTGCCGAGCGGCTGACAGCAGCCTACGGCGGCGCCAAAATCTACCTGAAGCGGGAAGACCTCAACCACACCGGTGCCCATAAGGTAAACAACACCATCGGTCAGGCATTGTTGGCCCAGCGGTTGGGCAAAACGCGCATCATTGCCGAAACCGGCGCCGGTCAGCATGGGGTGGCGACGGCCACGGTGGCGGCCCGTTTGGGGCTGGAGTGTGTGGTGTATATGGGCGCGGATGATGTGGCCCGTCAGGCGCCCAATGTGGCGCGCATGAAAATGCTGGGGGCCGAGGTGGTGCCGGTCACCTCCGGGACACGCACGCTGAAGGATGCGCTCAATGAGGCCATGCGCGACTGGGTCACCCATGTGGATGATACCTTCTACATTATCGGCACGGTGGCCGGCCCCCATCCCTATCCGGAAATGGTGCGGGATTTCCAGGCTGTCATCGGCCGGGAAGCCAAAGAGCAGGTGATGCAAAAAGAGGGCCGCCTGCCGGATGCCTTAGTGGCCTGTGTTGGCGGTGGATCCAACGCCATCGGCCTGTTTTATGAATTTCTCCCCCATGAGGAGGTGGCCATCTATGGCGTCGAGGCGGCCGGTTTGGGGTTGGAGAGCGGCCAGCATGCCGCCCCCTTGTGTGCCGGTCGTCCAGGCGTGCTACACGGCAACCGCACCTACCTGATGCAGGATGATAATGGACAGATTATGGGTACCCACTCCATTTCTGCCGGTTTGGACTATCCGGGGGTGGGGCCAGAGCACGCCTGGTTGAAGGATATTGGCCGCGCCAACTATGTGGCGGTCACCGATGAGGAGGCGTTGGCTGCTTGTCGGGATCTGACGCGGCTGGAAGGTATTCTGCCGGCACTGGAGTCCAGCCATGCGCTGGCTTATGCCAAGAAGCTGGCGCCGGAATTGGGGCCGGACAAGATCATGATTGTCAACCTCTCTGGCCGCGGGGACAAGGATATGAAGACCCTGGCCGCTGTGGAAGGATTTGAATATTGATGAGCCGTATCGCACAGACCTTTGACCGTTTGCGCCGCCAAGGACGCACCGCCTTGATCCCTTACATCACCGCCGGCGATCCCCATCCGGACTGCACCGTGGCGGCCATGCATGCACTGGTGGCCGCCGGTGCGGATTTGATCGAGTTGGGGGTGCCTTTCTCCGACCCCATGGCAGATGGCCCGGTGATTCAGAAGGCCACGGAGCGGGCGCTGGCCCATGGCACTTCCCTGGCGCAGGTGTTAGGGATGGTGGCGGCGTTTCGCCGTCAGGATCCGCACACGCCGGTGGTGCTGATGGGCTATGCCAACCCTATTGAGGCCATGGGTTATGTTCCCTTTGCGCTGCAGGCCCGAGCGGC
Organism: Sulfurivirga caldicuralii; assembly: GCA_015661715.1. Taxonomy (GTDB): domain Bacteria; phylum Pseudomonadota; class Gammaproteobacteria; order Thiomicrospirales; family Thiomicrospiraceae; genus Sulfurivirga; species Sulfurivirga caldicuralii_A. Next base: position 1,509 of record DQVN01000053.1, on the reverse strand, counting down.
TGGAGTCGATGGGGTGCTGACCGTGGATCTGCCGCCGGAAGAGGCGCTAGACGGCTATCTGGAAGCGCTGAAAACCGAAGGGCTGGATAGAATCTTCCTGGTGGCGCCGACCACGCCGGTATCGCGTCTGCAAGCGGTGGCGGATCAGGGGGCCGGCTTTGTCTATTATGTGTCATTGAAGGGGGTCACCGGTGCGGATGCGCTGGATGTGGCAGATGTGGCCGAGCATGTGGCTGCGTTGAAGCAGCACATCAACCGACCCATTGGCATCGGTTTTGGCATCCGTGACGGCGAGCGCGCCTATGAGATGGCGAAGCTGGCAGACGCTGTGATTGTGGGATCAGCACTGGTCAAAGAGATGGAAGGTTTGCAGGGTGCGCCCTGTCAACAGGTGGTCGAGCGGGTGGCGACAGCCTTGGCGCCTTTCCGGGCCGGTGTGGATCGAGCGGATGAGGAGGTGAAAGGATGAACTGGTTTGAGCGCATACTGCCCAGTATCAAAGGGGTGACCCAGAAGAAGAAATCCATTCCGGAGGGTGTTTGGGTAAAGTGCCCTGAATGTGAGAGTGTTCTCTATCGCGCCGAGCTGGAGCGCAATCAGCAGGTATGTCCCAAGTGCGGTTATCACATGCGCATTGGCGCGCGGGAGCGGCTGAAGTACTTCCTGGATGAGGGCAGCGCCCAGGAGATCAATGGGGATGTGAAACCGATTGATATCCTTGGCTTCAAGGACCAGAAGAAATACAAGGATCGCATCAGTCAGGCGCAGAAAAATACGGGCGAGAAGGATGCGCTCATCACCATGGTGGGCACCATTGAAGGCCTGCAGGTGGTGGCGGGCGCCTTTGAATTCAAGTTCATGGGTGGCTCCATGGGCTCCGTGGTGGGCGAGAAGTTTGTGCGTGCGGCCGATAAGGCGCGGGCATTGGGGTGTCCGCTGATCGTGTTTGCCGCATCCGGCGGCGCGCGTATGCAGGAATCCCTGTTTTCCCTGATGCAGATGGCCAAGACCTCCGCTGCGTTGGGTAAGCTGCGCGAGGCGGGTCTGCCGTTTATCTCCGTGCTCACAGACCCCACCATGGGCGGGGTGTCGGCCAGTTTCGCCATGTTGGGTGATATTAATGTGGCTGAACCCAAGGCGCTGATCGGGTTTGCCGGGCCCCGCGTGATTGAGCAGACCGTGCGTGAAAAGCTGCCGGAAGGGTTTCAGCGCAGCGAATTTTTGCTGGCGCATGGGGCCATTGACCGCATTATCGACCGTCGCGACATGAAGCACGAGCTGGCGTTGATGTGTCGGCTGTTGATGAACAAACCCGCTTGAGGTGATGCAACCGCCTTCTGCGCAAGCGCCGCTTGCTGATTGGCTGGACTGGCAGATGCGTCTGCACCCCAGTGAAATCGAGCTGGGGCTGGCGCGGGTGCGGGCGGTGGGCAGCAAGCTGAGGATCCTGAACCCCACCGCCACCGTGATCACCGTGGCTGGTACCAATGGTAAGGGTTCCTCCGTGGC
>DQVN01000036.1 GCA_015661715.1 Sulfurivirga caldicuralii | reverse complement strand
GATGATTATACAAGATAACCACCCAAACTTTCTATCAAAACCTTCCACTTAATGGCGTATACGCTTGGTCCTTGGCTTACCGCCAGCCATCAGACTTTGCATTTGCGGTTGAGCGCTCATTAATTGAAGCTGAACCTGTGTCATGAAGTCCATGACTACAATTACGATAATTAACAGCGATGTGCCTCCAAAATAGAACGGCACATTCCAATACAAGATCAAAAATTCAGGCAACAGACAAACCGCGGTGATATACATTGCACCTACAAGAGTCAATCGTTCCATTACACGATTGATGTAACGTGCAGTTGCTTCACCGGGACGCAGTCCATTGACGATTACACCTTGCTTACGCAAATTTTCTGCTGTTTCGCGTGGATCAAAAACAATCGCTGTATAGAAAAAGCAGAAAAATATGATCGCCAGTGCATAAAGCAATACATACAGCGGCTGGCCAGGAGACAAAGTTGTTGCCAGATCCTTAAGCCACCCCATATTTTCAGAGCTTCCAAACCAGCCGGCAATCGTGGCCGGAAACAGGATAATGCTTGAAGCAAAAATAGGGGGGATAACACCTGCCATATTAATCTTCAATGGTAGGTAATTTTGTGCGATGCTTTGAGCCATTATTCCCTTTTGCTGTGGATATCGAATAGGAATACGGCGCTGAGCACGCTCCATAAACACAACAAAGGCGGTCACAGCGATGACGAGTAGAAACAAAATGAGCAACTCGAGAACATTGATGCTACCTGTCCTAACCTGCTCAAGTGTCCCACCTAAAGCTGAGGGCAAACCCGCAACAATACCGGCAAAGATAATAATTGAAATACCATTACCCAATCCACGCTCGGTAATCTGCTCGCCCAACCACATCAGAAACACCGTACCGGCAACCAGCGTTGATACAGCAATTACTTTAAAAGTAAACCCCGGATCAATAACAACCCCACGCCCTCCCATGCTCTGAGACTCAAGGGCAATGGCCACACCAAGTCCTTGGAATGTGGCCAAAAAAACAGTTCCCATGCGGGTATATTTTGTAAGTTTGCGCTTACCTGCCTCACCTTCTTTACGCCATTGAGACATGGTGGGGGATATATGACTCATCAGCTGCACGATAATGGCTGCTGAAATATAAGGCATAATACCCAGCGCGAACACAGAAAAGCGCTCCAAGGCACCACCAGAAAACATATTGAACATGTCCAATATGGTGCCTTTTTGCTGCTCAAACATAGCAGCAAGAGCAATAGGGTCAATCCCGGGTACCGGAATATGCGCTCCAAGACGAAAGACAATAATCGCACCCAGCACAAACCAGATGCGCTTCATAAGTTCATTGATTGCTTTCGCCTGCTGGTTGCCTAATGCTGGATTCATCATTATTCTTCTACGCTACCACCAGCTGCTTCGATTGCTGCTTTTGCACCTCTAGTACAAGGAATGCCAACAACCTTGACTGGTTTAGCGATCTCTCCAGACAGAATGATTTTGACAGTTAGCACATTTTCATTGACGATGTTCGCCGCTTTTAACACTGCCAGATCTATAACATCAGCATCAACCTTATTGAGTTCACTCAAACGAACCTCATCACGACGCAAAGATTTGCGTGAAATAAAGCCAAATTTTGGCAGTCGGCGCTGAATGGGCATCTGCCCACCTTCAAAACCTACCTTGTGATAACCGCCAGAACGCGACTTCTGTCCTTTGTGTCCACGGCCGCCCATCTTCCCCAGACCAGAACCAGGACCGCGTCCAACACGTTTACGCGCCTTTTTAGCGCCTTCTGCGGGCTTGAGGGTATTCAATCGCATATCAGGCTTCCTCTACTTTCAGCAGATAGGAGACTTTATCAATCATGCCTCGATTCTGCGGTGTGTCCAATACTTCAACAGTCTGATGAATCTTACGTAACCCCAATCCATGTACACAGGCTTTATGCTTGGGCAAACGACCGATCAGACTCTTCACCAGGGTCACTTTAACTTTCTTTTCAGCCATGATCACTCACCTGTAATTTCAGCAAGGGCCTTTCCACGCTTAGCCGCCACATCTTCAGGACGACTCATTGATGCGAGTGCATCCGCTGTAGCACGCACCACATTTACTGGACGCGTGGTACCAACACACTTGGCCAATACATTTTTAACACCCGCCGCTTCTAGAACCGCACGCATTGCACCACCAGCAATAACACCCGTACCTTCCGATGCGGGTAGCATGATGATGTTTGCCGCGCCCTGTTTATAATTAATCGCGTAATACAGGGTACCTTCTTTAAGGGGTACCTGACGCATATTACGACGAGCCTTTTCCATTGCTTTCTTTATTGCAACAGGAACTTCAGACGCCTTTGCATTGGCATAACCTACACGGCCATCACCATCTCCGACCACACATAGCGCAGAAAAACCAAAAACTCGACCACCTTTCACCACCTTGGCTACTCGACGGACGGAGACAAGCTTTTCAATCAACTGCTCCTGATTATCTTGCATTTCATGAGATGCCATAACCCACCCTTTTAAAATTCCAGTCCATTCTCACGCGCAGCATCTGCTAACGCTTGGACACGACCGTGATACTTAAAACCGGAACGGTCAAAGGCCACTTTTGTCACACCCGCAGCGTTAGCTTTCTCAGCAATCAATCTACCCACAACGGCTGCCGCGTCTTTATTACCAGTGTTCTTGACCTGCTCCTTAACATGCTTCTCTACAGTAGAGCAGGCAGCAATTACTGCAACACCGTCTGCGTCGATGACCTGCGCATAGATATGACGTGGTGTACGGTGCACTGTCAGACGAGGCACCCGTAAACGCTGAATACGACCGCGTGTTTTACGTGCTCTACGCAGGCGCGCTTGCTTTTTGTCCATAACTTATCCTCAATTACTTCTTCTTAGCTTCTTTGCGTAGAATATACTCATCAGCATAGCGTACCCCTTTACCCTTGTATGGCTCAGGCGGACGATAAGCGCGAATTTCGGCCGCCACTTGCCCAACCTTCTGCTTATCAACACCTTTAATCACTATTTCTGTCTGAGATGGGGTTTCAGCCGTAATGCCATCAGGCAATGGATACACAACCGGATGTGAGAAGCCTAATGTCAAGTTGAGAGCATTACCTTGTGCTTGTGCACGATAGCCTACGCCAACCAGTTGCAGCTTCTTCTCATAACCCTGAGACACGCCCACAACCATATTGTTAACAATAGCGCGCGCTGTACCTGCATGCGCCCAGCCATTTACATAGCCTTCACGGGGCTTAAAGGTTAGCTGGCTTTCTTCTACGACAATTTCCACTGCAGGATTAAATGTTTTGGACAATACTCCTTTTGGCCCCTTAACAGAGACCTCCTGCCCATTCACCTTAACCTCAACACCTGCAGGAATTGCGACCGGAGATTTTGCAATCCGTGACATTGTATACTCCTTACGCGACTGTGCAGATAACTTCACCACCCAAGCCCGCCTTTCTGGCTTGGTGATCAGTCATCACACCTTTAGATGTTGAAACAATCGCAATCCCGAGACCACCCATAACCTTAGGGAGTTCATCTTTTTTCTTGTAGACACGTAGGCCAGGACGACTCACGCGCTTAATCTCTTCAATAACGGGCTTGCCCTGATAATATTTAAGCTTAATAATCAGCTCAGGCTTTCCATCTTTATCCAGGACATCATAGCCTTGGATATAGCCCTCTTGAGTCATAACATCCAGCAACGCTTTTTTTAACTTTGAACCGGGCACTACAACCTTTTCGTGACCTGCCATCTGCGCGTTCCGTACGCGTGTCAGCATATCAGCGATCGGATCAGACATACTCATAGCTTATTATCCTTACCAACTTGCTTTCTTCAGACCAGGAATATCACCCTGCATTCCTAGCTGGCGGATCATGTTCCGTGAAAGACCAAATTTTCTATACACAGCATGCGGCCGTCCTGTAATACGACAGCGACGCTGAACTCGCACAGGAGACGCATTACGCGGCAATTTATTTAATGCCTCTAAGGCCGCCATGCGCTCTTCTAAAGGCAGACTCACGTCCTTGGCAATCGCCTTTAGTTTGGCGCGCTTTTCCGCGTATTTCTGTACAGTCCTGATACGCTTCTTTTCGCGCTCAATCATGGATTTCTTAGCCATAACTGCACCTTACTTCTTAAATGGAAAATTGAACGCTTCAAGCAGCGCTTTTGCTTCTTCGTCTGTTTTGGCGGTGGTCGAGATACTGATATCCATACCACGAATCGCATCAACCTTTTCAAACTCAATCTCAGGGAAGATGATCTGCTCACGAACGCCCATGTTATAGTTCCCTCGTCCATCAAAGGACTTGGAACTCACCCCACGAAAATCACGCACCCGCGGCAATGCGATATTGATCAGGCGATCAAGGAACTCATACATACGATCCCCACGAAGAGTCACTTTACAGCCAATCGGCCACCCTTCGCGCAGTTTAAATCCTGCCACGGACTTACGTGCCAATGTTTTTATTGGCCTCTGACCAGCAATTGCCGCCATATCTGCCATAGCGTTATCTAGAATTTTTTTATCACCTAACGCCTCACCGACACCCATGTTTAGCGTAATTTTCGTAAGCTTTGGCACTTCCATAGGTGATTTATAGCCAAACTGCTCCATCAGCTTGGGCAGCACTTCCTTACGATAAAACTCTTTAAGTCTAGCCATCTTTCAACCCTTATGCGTCTACGGCCTTGCCGGTGGACTTGAAGTAGCGTATCTTGCTATCGCCATCTAAGCGAAAGCCTACTCGATCACCCTTACCTGTCTCTGGATTAAAAAGCATGACATTAGAGGCATGAATTGGGGCCTCCCTGGTAACAATACCGCCTTGCTCACCTGTCATCGGGTTTGCCTTGACATGCTTTTTAACCAGATTGATGCCGTCAACCACTACGCGGCCATTTGCCAGCACCTTAGACACGGTGCCGCGCTTGCCTTTATCTTTTCCGGCAATCACGATGACTTCATCACCTTTCTTCAAACGGTTCATGACTCTCTTTCCTTATAGTACTTCTGGCGCCAAAGAAACGATCTTCATGAATTTTTCGTTTCTCAGCTCACGGGTAACAGGCCCGAAGATACGTGTACCAATCGGCTCAAGTTTCTGATTCAAAAGAACGGCCGCATTCCCGTCAAACTTAATCAGAGACCCATCAGAACGACGAACACCCTTTGCTGTACGAACTACAACAGCGTTGTAAACATCACCTTTTTTTACCCGTCCGCGAGGCATCGCCTCCTTGACGGACACCTTGATTACATCGCCAACCGATGCATAACGACGCTTAGAACCACCCAGCACTTTGATGCACTGAACTTTTTTGGCACCACTGTTGTCAGCGACATCCAGAATAGTTTGCATTTGAATCATAGCGGCACTCCACTTTCAACCGCAAAAAATTAATAATACACCAAAACCGCTAATTTGACCAGTCCCTGTTACCAGGCTTAGCCAAAAAAGCGGATTGTTATCGATTTGTTATTCTCTATCAGCGCGCAGCGCGCTCGTCAATGCTCAGCAACTTCCAAGTCTTACGCTTGGAGATCGGCCGACTCTCTACGACTGTCACCGTATCACCGATATTACAGTCATTATTTTCATCATGCGCCATTATTTTAGTCGACTTGCGCACAAACTTTTTATATTTAGGATGCTTAACATAGCGGTCAATCCGAACCACAATGGACTTTTCCATTGCGTTGGAAACCACAACACCCTTAACTGTACGAGCTTGTTTCTGTTCTGCCATCTTAAGCACTCACTTTTTCACGAATCAACGTCTTAATGCGAGCGATATTACGACGGATCTTACGTAGCTCAGCCGTATTTTGCAACTGACCTGTTGCATGCTGCATACGTAGATTAAACTGCTCCTTACGAAGATCCTTCAGCATATCGTTCAGCTCTGAGACATTCTTTTCTCGAAGGGACTTGATATCCATGATTACATCACCGATCTAATTACAAATTGGGTCTTAACCGGCAGTTTGGCAGCAGCTAACTCAAAAGCACGCCGTGCGACAGTCTCGTCAACACCCTGCATTTCAAACAGGACGCGTCCCGGCTGAACTTCTGCCACCCAATATTCCACACTACCCTTACCTTTACCCATACGCACTTCCAGTGGTTTTTGAGTAATGGGCTTGTCCGGAAAAATTCGGATCCAGATTTTAGCACCACGGCGCACGTGACGTGTCATGGCCCGACGAGCAGCCTCAATCTGCCTAGATGTAATTCGCCCGCGTTCTAGCGATTTCAATCCGAACTCGCCAAAACTGACCTTATTACCAGCTTGCGCTAGTCCCCGATTACGGCCCTTCTGCACCTTTCTGTATTTTGTTCTCTTGGGCATCAACATAGCCAGTTCCCCTTATCTACGACCTTTTCGACCTTTGCGATCCTGACGACCATTGTCCTGCTTATGCAGATCCAATGGTAGTTTACCCAGACGCTCACCTTTAAAAATCCATACCTTGACACCAATCTTGCCGTAGGTCGTATCTGCCTCAGAAGTGGCATAATCAATGTCAGCACGGAATGTGTGCAGGGGAACTCGACCCTCGCGATACCACTCGCTTCGGGCAATTTCAGCACCATTGAGGCGCCCGGACACCATGACCTTAATACCTTCAGCACCCAAGCGCATTGCGTTACCGACAGCACGCTTCATGGCACGACGAAACATGATGCGCTTTTCCAGTTGTTGGGCGATACTGTCAGCCACCAACTTGGCATCCAGCTCGGGTTTTTTAATTTCATAAATATCGATATTGACCGGCATGCCCGTCTTTTTAACCAACTCAGCCTTCAGCTTCTCAATATCTTCACCCTTTTTGCCGATAACCACACCTGGACG
>DQVN01000024.1 GCA_015661715.1 Sulfurivirga caldicuralii | reverse complement strand
TATTTTTTGTAATTTCATTGATCGCACTTAGGCTTTCTTCCGCTGCCCCCGCATTCTCTTCGCTGGCTGCGGCAATCTGCTCCATGGCGCTTTTCAGCTGTTCTATCGCCGTCACCCCCTCCTGTGTTTTTTCCAGCAAGGATGAGGCAATCCGCCCCAAGTTTTCACTCATTTGCTGCCGACGCGCCAGTGTACGCCGCTGCGCCTGTTCTGCTGCACGCTTCTGCTGTGAAGCCGCAGGGGTTGCTGACGCTGACCGGCGCGCAGGCTTTGTTGTTGTCGTGGTGGCAGTAGATGTACTGGTTGCGCCATCACTATTTGGCTTAGTGATAAAACCCATATGGACCTCCTCCCTCAAATGCTCATTCCGTTAAAACATGATAAATTCGTCATCATTGCTTTCATCCGGCTTCTCAGATACCGTGTTCTCTTGCAGCGAAACACCCAGCAGCAGAGCAATCTGCTTAACCGATGCCATCAGCGCCGCGTCCAGATAGTGGATATCCTGCGCATCCTGCTCCACCAACACATGCTGAACCCAGCCGACCAGATCTTCCACCACCTGATCCGTCAACTGCTTAATGGACATACCTTCCTCAACCGTCAAGGATTCCGGCAGATTTCGCAATAGATAGATAAACTGGCGCACAGCCCAGGCAAGGTCACTGAATTCCACGACCATCTCCAGCGCTTTAGAAAACTCCTCAAGGTGATGAATGACGAACTCAGCGTAGGTTTGATCAAAGTCCCCGTAAAAATACAGCTCGCTCGATAGCTCTTCTACGTCTTCCACAATGCGCGCAATGGTCTCTTCATCCAAATGTCCCCCAGCCATAAAAGCGCGCGCACTAATCGGTTCACGCCCAGTAGTGACATGGTGCATCCTGTCAATGGCCGCATCTGAGTGCTTGCTGTCAGCGAGCACGAAATCATCTGCCTCATCAGCATCACACACATGAAATGCCTTAAGTCGCTCAAGACGCCGCAAGACATCCGCCCGCTCTTCTCCCACCAATGCCTCATCCGCTTGAGCCACCCACTGTTCAAAGGCATGCAGAAGCTGCCGCAGATCGTCCTGCACCACCTCAAGAGGCACGCCAACTGCCCGGATCTCGCGACATACATTGCCCCAGTGGCTCTCTGGATCGCTTTCGCCATGGAGTAACGCGCCCAGCACGTGAGCCATTTCTGCCAGAAAGCGGTAAAAATGCGCCCTGTCCTGCGCTAAAGCGGCAAAATGGGGATCTGTTTGCCACTTCTTAATAAAAGGGACCAAAACAGCATCCAACAAAATGGTCGCTTCTTTACGGGTCAACCCCAGCTTTTCGCTCATTCACCGCTCCCTACACAAACATTTTCTGAATATTCAAAATAAACAACGGCGAACCATCTCCCAGCAACGCCACCCCACTGATAAATGGATGGGCAGCTAAAGGGCCACTGAGTGGTTTTTGCACCACATCCAGCTGACCAATAAACTCATCCACCACAAAAGCCACCTTGCCGGAAGGCGTATTCAAAATCAGTACACTTTCCGGATCATTGAATGTGTCCCGCTTGAGCAACTGATCAAAACGCACCAGCGGCAACACTTCGCCGCGCAATTCGATAATCGGTTGATGCGAGGCGGTGCGGATCTGGTCACGCGCCACCTTTTCCGTTTCCACAATGTGCTCCATGCTGATGGCATAATGCTGATTGCCCATACGCACCTGAAACACATTGGTCAAGGCAACACTGACCGGCAGTTCGAGCAATACGCTAGTTCCCTGTCCCTTTTGACTGCGCACAACCACCTTGCCCCCCAACGCCTCTACCGTGGTTTTGACTGCATCGGTCCCCACGCCCCGGCCAGAGAGGTCACTGATCTCATCTTTGGTGGACAGTCCCGGCAAAAAGATCAACCCCAGCTTCTCCTCTTCACTCATGCGATCGATCTGCTCAGGGTCAATCAGGCGTTTTTCCAATGCCTTGTTGATCACCTTATCTACATCGATCCCCCGCCCATCATCCTTAACTTCAATAATGACCCGATCGCCCTCACTGCGCGCGCCCACGATCAAGGTGCCCACCGGTGGCTTTCCAGCGGCAACACGCTCTTCTTCCGTCTCCAAACCGTGATCCAGAGCGTTGCGAATGATATGGATCATGGGATCGGCCAGCTTTTCGATCATCATCTTGTCCAGCTTAGTCTCCCCGCCATACTCCTTGTACTCGATCTTTTTGCCCAATTGGCGCGAAATATCCCGCACCAATTTGGGATAGCGGCTAAAGATATAGCTCAACGGCAAAAGACGCATGCCCATGACCCGATCTTGCAACTGGCCCACCAGGCGACTGATCTGCTCATATTGACTCATTAACTCCCGGCGCACCTGCTGCGCATTGCTCCCCTCTATGGCTTCAGCAATAAAGGGCAAAGCATTTTTCACCACCAGCAACTCACCCACAATATCCATCAACTCATCAATCTGCTCCTGGTCAATCTTGATGGTGCGCGGCACACTTGGTCCTCCATGGTGGGGCTTAGGCGCAGGAGATTTGGAAGCAGACGCGGCAGGTGCGGATGCAGCCTTTTCTGCAGCCTGCGGCGCTGTGGTGTTGACTGATTCAGGCATGGATTGCACGGTTTGCTGGTGCTCATCAGTCTGCTCCACACCTAACTGACGTAATAAAGCCTCAATCGCTGCTGCTGCCTCCTCCACACTGGCCGAAACAGGCAAACACGCAACCCCCATTGCGGCTTGAATATGACGCAAAGCATCCACCACATGAGCATGCCCCACGGTGCTCACCGCCAATGCCTGACGCTGACTGTTGAGCAACTCAATAATGGCCTGACGCGCCGCCTCACTCAAACTTTCCACTGGATCAGCGGCGGGTACCGACTGTGTTGATGGGACGGCCTCCTGCGTTTCAGTCTTCGCCTGTTCAATGCCTAGCCATTGCCGCAATCCAGCCTGCTGCGCTTCGCTCAAGCCTGCGGCCAACATATCCGCCAGGCGTTGCAACAACCAACGCTCAGCCCCCTGCCTGCTTTCTGCCGCAGAATGCAACGCTGCCACGTCCCATGGCAGCTCACCCAACACCGCGGCCATCTCTGCCACCTCCATACCCTCCGGCGGCGTCAACAAGCTGGCCCAGTTGAGCGGAGCGGCCTCAATTTCATAAATCAGGTTGTAGAACACATCCTCCAGGGTGTCCGCATCTGTCTGCACAACACACTTAAGCCAGGTGTACCACTGCAAGGGATCCCGCTTCAACGCCTCACAGTTACGCACATGGGTTTCCACCGCTATCAGCGCGTCTTCACCCAACAGATCCAGCAAATAAACTGGATCATTACCCAACTCCAGCGTGGACTGATCCAAGTCCAGATTAATAACCCAAGGGTGCGCTTGCTGTTGCCAACGGGCATCCGGCTTGACCGGCGTTGGTGGGATTAAAGGCACAATGCGCGCCATTTGCGCCGGATTCAGCGCCACCAAGGGCACCGCTTCCACCAAAGCAAATGGGGGCGAAAAAGGCTCAGTCTCTTGTGCATCCTCGCTCTCGCCTGGCTGCTGTTGTTGCGCCAACAAGGCGCGCACTTTATTTTTCACCGCCTCCACCCGCGCCTGATCAATCTCCAGCGCAGCCAAGTCCCCCATGGCTTCTGCGGCATCCACCAACTCAATTACCTCGTCAAAGGCATCATAGAGGACATCCAGCAGCGCATCGGAATAGCTCACCCGATGATTACGCAAGGCATCCAGCAGGTCTTCCGCCGCATGGGTAATTTCCTTGACTGCACCAAAACCGACCAGACCCGCGCCTCCTTTGAGCGTATGCGCCGCTCTAAACAGGGCATTGACCTGTTCCGGATCCCCTTCGGCCAGATCCTTTAGATGGGCATCAAGAAAACTGAGATTGTCCTGCGCTTCTGATAAAAATTGTTCCAGCAAAGGATCCATGACTCTGACTCCTTAAGCACAGGGATACGTCAAGATTTTGACAAAGGCTTCAAGCTGCTCCGGCCGCGCCGGTTTAATGATGTGGTGATTCGCCCCACTAATCAGAGACTGGCGCATATCCTTCGCTTCTGCCTCCGTCGAGATCATAATCACCGGTGCACCATGCCCCTCCCCCTGACGCAGCCGTTTCACAAAGCTGTAGCCATCCAGTACGGGCATATTGATATCCACCAAATACAGGTCATACTGACCTAACTGCGCCTTCTCCAACGCCTCCATGCCGTTTTCCGCTTCTTCACAGATATAGCCCAGCTTTTCCAATAGCTGGCGGTGATACATGCGCACCGTCATGGAATCATCCACAATCATGACCCGACCTGCAGCCATGGCATCCTCCTATCGAATTCTCAGCACCCGTTTTACCGCCATCTGCAACTTCTCCGGCGCAAAAGGCTTGACCACCCATCCGGCCAATCCGATTTCCTTGCCTTTCTGTACCATTTCCGGCGCATTTTCAGTGGTAAAGGCCAAAATGGGTTTTAAACGCATCTCCGGCAACGCTTTCACCGCTTTAGCAAAGTCCAATCCATTCATCTGCGGCATATTGATATCGGTCAACAACAGATCAAACTGCAGACCATTTTGAATCGACTGCAGCGCCTCAGTAGGATCCTCAAAAGTCAAAACCTCAATCAGCCCTGCATCAATCAACGGCTTAAGCGCCAGTTCCGCCGTCATCAACACTGTTTTAGAATCATCAACCAGAACCACTTTTTTTGTCATATCAGGTCTCCCGGGCAAACCATTTAATCAAGAAACGTGAAAACAAAAGCAAACCCTGTGCCACAACCCATCGGGATAATCTATCAACCAGTCCTATCCCCTTCCCGGGAAAGATAACAAAAAGTGTCTGCAATGCTTCTACATCTCATATTAAGATAAGACCCCTATACAGAATCTCAAACCATTTCATCATGAGCAAAAAGCCCCAGACCTTTGAACACGAGTCCCTCCAGGATGCGACAAATCTGGCCGCCTTCCTTAAGGCGATTGCCAAAGGGATCAAAAAAGGGGAGATTACGTTTACCGATGATGATGAAACCCTGGTGATCCACCCCGCTGAGCTGGCCCGCTTTCGCGTCAAGGTGGAAAAACGCCCCGGCAGCCAGACCCTGCGTTTGAAAATCACCTGGAAAGGGGATGATGAGCGCGACCTGGACGAATCCCCCCTGTTCATTGACAGTTGATCATGCAACCCACCGACCCGCTCATACCGCTGCGTTTCAGCTTTCTGGCCCTGCACCGCCAATTGGAAGCGTTAGGGGCCTGGGCATTGCATCAGGATGACCCGACCGGTGCGCTGAACCGCAACCAAGCGCAACTGGATGCCCAACAGGTGGCCCTATGGGACCTGCTCCTGCCCCAACTCAAAGCGGCAGACAATCCCATGGCGCTGCTAGGGCTGGTGATGCTGCAACTGGGCCTGCGTCAGACCGGGCGACAACTGCGGCAATTAGGGCTGATGCTCACCAGCGAGAAGATCATCAAGCCTGTGCGCAAACGCCTGCCACAAGTGTTTGTGCCGCTGCAGCACCTACTGACCGCACTGGAAGCCGGACTTGAACGCCACCTCACCGGCCATGAGCTGGCCAATGCCTTAAACCAACTGGCGCCGCCCATTGCCCACCTGCACGCCATCCTGGATAAACGGATTAAATCCGGACAGAATACACGCTTGCTGCTGCAGCACATGCACCTGCTCTGGCAACTGGAGCGGTTGGACGAACCCCTGATCCAGGCCATTGAAGGGCTAATGAGCTGGCAGCTGGGCAGTCCACAGCGCATTGAAGCCGCCCGGCTATTGGGTGAACTGGCGGCGCAACTGCAGACACCACTGAAACTGACCCCTATCCCGCACACCCGCTCTGGCGCCCTGGTGCATCATCTGCAAGGCGCGCAAGCCATTCTCAAACAGGGCGATGCGCGCAAACTTTCCGGCGAGCACCGCAACCTTAAGCGCTGGCAAGCACGCTGGCCCCAGCTGGTGCCCCAGGTACTCGCTTTCGAAAACCATGGCGACCAAGCCACCCTGATGCTGGCGCAAGCCCAAGGCCAAACCCTGGCTCATTGGCTATTGCAACCCAACACCCGCCTATTTGAAGCGGCATTAAAAGCTTTGCTTCATGAACTGGCCACGCTGTGGCAGCATGGCCAAAACACCCCCGCCGCGCCGCCGCGACATATGGCTCAGCTGCGCCAGCGGATCAAAGCCGTCTGGCAGATGCATCCCGAATTTCACACCCGCATGCAACAGATTGCAGGCTGCACCTGGCCCTCGCTGGAGCAGCTCATCCGCTCCGCCGCCCGACTGGAAAAAGCCCTTCCGCCGGTGCGGGCCGTGCCCGTGCATGGCGATTTGAATCTGGACAATATTCTGTATGATGCCGAAACAGGCCGCATTACCCTGGTGGACCTCAACCGTGCCACAACCGGAGATTACAGTCAGGATATGAGCACACTGATGGTCAGTTTTTACCGCACGCCCAACTACCAGCCCGCCGTGCGTCAACGCATTGCCAGGGCTATGGATACGGTGCTGCATTTTGCCCGTCGCCAAGGTGCCCATCTAGACGATAACGCCGTGGATGCACGGCTGGGTTTTGGACTGGCGCGTGGATTAATCACCTCCACCCGCTTTATCTTCGAACCCTGGCATGCCCGCATCCTGTTTGACCGCGGGCTGCTGCTACTGAACCAGTTGGCACGACTCAAACCCCAACAACTCCCCCAATGGCGCCTGAACAAGGAGCTGTTCCATGCCGAACCCTGAATTGAAAATCGCCGTGATCGGCCTGCCAGGCAAATGGTCCAGCGAAACCCTGGCCGATGCCCTGGCCGAACGCACCGGCTGGCGCTGTATCATCGACCCGGCCCGATTGCAGGTGGACCTGGTCAACAACCGCGTGCATGCCGACGGGCTCAACCTGTGCGAACTGGATGGCGTGATGATCAAAAAGATCGGCCCCCAGTACAGCCCGCTGATGCTGGATCGATTGGAACTCCTGCGCTTTGTGGAGCAGTGCGGTGTGCGCCTTTTCTCTCGCCCGGGGCGTATCATGCGCCTGGTTGATCGCCTGGCCGGCACCCTGGTGCTACGCCAGGGAGATATCCCCATGCCACCGACCATCATCACCGAACAGATAGAGGAAGCCATTGAATACATCCATCAGTTCGGCCAGGCCATTCTCAAGCCCCTCTACTCCACCAAAGCCAAAGGCATGGTGGTTCTCAACGCCCGCAAGCTCAATCATAAACAGCTCAAAAGCCGCCTAGCCGCCTTTAAGGCGCAACACGGTCTACTCTATATTCAGCAAAAACTGGAACTGCCCGGACAGGATATGGGGTTGGTGTTTCTCAATGGCGCGTACATGGGGGCCTATGCCCGCATCAAAGGCAACAAATGGCACACCGCCACCTCCGGCGGCGGCAAGTACGCCCCCGCCCAACCCACAGCGGAAACCATTGCCATCGCCCAGCGGGCCCAAGCGCTGTTCGGCCTGGACTACACCACTGTCGATATGGCCGAAACCGAGATGGGCCCCGTCTGCTTCGAAGTCAGCGCCTTCGGCGGCTTTCGCGGCGCCCTGGAGGGCCTAAACCTCAATATGGCGCACAAATTCGCCGACTTTGCCGTCCAATGCCTGCAATCCCCATAAAACCCCGCCACACCCCCCAGCCGATTATCCAATCTGGTGCACCGCCACCTCAGTTGTATAGACCCCATCAGCCCGGCACGTATCGCTTTGAAAACACCCTGTTACCCACCCTTAAAATAGGGGCATTGAAGTGATCTCATATTGCCGCCCCTGAGCTCCATAGCCAAATGAATTGTGAACAGCCACTGTTAAAAGCTGTTTTATTGACCAACGCCGGCACATCCATCGTCCTACTGTTAAAAAAGTGTTTGACCTGAACGCCTCACCCTGTTAGAGTGGGTTCCGTTCTCAGCGCAAATGCGCCGCAACATGCAGGACCTCACTATTCCCGCCTTTGCTTCGCAACTGTGTTCAGAACGTTTTTATCAAGTATTAAAGAGTAGTACGCTATGTCAAACGCAGTAAACGGAACCGTTAAATGGTTCAACGACGAAAAGGGTTATGGTTTTATCGAACAGGCCAATGGCCCGGATGTTTTCGTCCACTTCTCCGCCATCAATGGCTCAGGCCGTCGCACCTTGTATGAAGGTCAGCAGGTCACCATGGAAGTGACCCAAGGGCAAAAAGGCCCTCAGGCAGAGAATGTTACGCCGCTGTAAGGCAGGCATAATTTTCTGACACAACGCCCCGCTTATGCGGGGCGTTTTGGGTTTTAGGGGACCGCATTGGGCTGAGGACCCTGCGGGTGCGCCAACCAATACTGAATATTCTCCACCGTCGTGCGGGCAATATTAGCCACCGCCTCTTGCGTCAGAAAGGCCTGATGCCCGGTCACAACCACATTGGCCAATCCCATCAGTTGTGCCAACAAACCATCGGCCACACCCTCAGTCCGATGATCTTCAAAAAACAGCCCCCGTTCAAACTCATACACATCCAGGGCTGCACCCCCCAACTGGCCTGAACGCAGAGCCGCCAGCAGCGCCTGCGTATCGATCAGCCCCCCACGCCCTGTATTCACCACCACCGCATGGGGACGCATCTGCCCCAGGGTATCCCGATTCAACACGTGCCGCGTCTGCGGTGTCAACGGACAGTTGAGGGAGAGAATATCGCATTGAGACAAAAGTTCTGACAATGAATCCACCTGCTGAATCCCTTCCACTTGTACATGGGGATCGAACCCGATCACGTTGCAGCCGAATGCCTGTAGACGCTGGACCACCAGCCGCCCAATCCGCCCCAGTCCCACAACACCGGCTGTTTTCCCATTCAGGTCAAACCCCATCAATCCTTGCAAGCAGAAATCGCCCCGTCTGACTTTGTCCTGGGCCAGATGCAGACGGCGAATCAGCATCAGCAACAAGGCCAGTGTATGATCCGCCACCGCATGGGGAGAATAAGCCGGTACCCGCACCACCTCCATCCCCAACTGACGGGCTGTCGCCACATCCACATGATCGAAACCCGCACTGCGTAAGGCTAACAGGCGGGTGCCACCAGCCGCCAACTGGTTTAACACCGTCTCATCGGCCTGGTCACTGACAAACAAGCTGACCACCTCTGCGCCACTGGCTCGCGCCACCGTCTGTGCATCCAAATGCGCCCACTCAAAAATAACCGTCCAGTCATCCGGTAACAGCGGCTGCAATGCCTGCTGTTCATAAGGACGCATACTGTAAAAAACCACCTTCATGACACCGTCTCCTCTGCAATAAAACGCACACCACTCTCCCGCCACAAAATAGCGCTCAGTTCAAAACAGCATCGATCTCGCGCCCCCGGGGGCACAAAGCTCAGGCGCTGAGCCAACAACTGCAGGGGAACGCCTTTGTTATTCTCGCCATAACGCGGGTCTCCCATTACCGGATGTCCGATTGCGGCCAGATGGCGGCGAATTTGATGCAACCGCCCGCTCTCCAACCGTATGGACAAGCCGGTCACATCCTCCTCCACGGCCACAGCACGCCAATGGGTGCGTGCCGGCTTTCCATCCAGCGGGGTATCAATCACACCACTGCCTGTCATCTGTCCACGCACCCAGGCAAAATACCCCTTTTCCACCCGACGCTGCTGAAACTGTACTGAAAGCCAGGCGGCAGCCTGACGGTGATGGGCCAGCACCACCACTCCGGCGGTTTCCCGATCCAATCGGTGGACCAGCCACACGGGCCGACCCACCGCCTTTTCCACCTGACGCATCAAACTCAGGTGATCGCCCCATTGATTACCCTGGGTCAATAACCCGGCCGGTTTGAACCAAACAGAAAACCCTTTTTCCTGATGCAGGCAGTGGGCCTGCGGCGCAGTCCGTGCAAGAATGTCCCTATCATAATAAAGCCACAGGGGCACACCGGCAGGGAGCACTTTACCGGCGCGGCGCAAACGTACCCGC